>JAAZCZ010000151.1 GCA_012513005.1 Oscillospiraceae bacterium
AAACGAGTCAGAAGAGAAAACACTAGAGCTTACAAAGATTAAGAAGAACTTAGACGCTATCGGCAGCTATCTCCTTCGCCAGATTGATGAGGATGTTAAGTCCTATCAGCCCATTCAGAAGTATTCGGCAATGCCCAAGGATACCCCCGACCTAGCCAGCCACTTTGACGCCGCCCTGCGCATTGCATGCCAGGTTCCGACAGAAGTTTTATTTGCAGCAGCGCAGGCAGCAAAGCAGCTTGTTTCTTTGGCTGATGTTTGTAACACCTCTTTGCTCAGCGACATCGGAGTCGGTTTAGAGCTTTGCCGTGCAGCCATGCTTGCATCCAGATTCACCATTATGACAAATGCTAAGGGCATGAAGGACGAAGTATTTGCAATGACCCTAAATCGCGAAAATGCAATACTGTTCTCTGAGATTGACAGCGTTATTGATGCCGGTCTTAAAAAGGTTGAGGCTTCACTCGCATAACTTTACAAAGCAAATCCGATAACTAAACACAAGAATAAGGGAGCATTAAATGATTACGGTATCTGATCTCGGCCTGCAGTTTGGGGGACAGCAGCTGTTTTCCAAGGTGGACCTGCAGTTTACAGGCGGCAATTGCTACGGTATTATCGGAGCAAACGGCGCCGGAAAGTCCACATTCTTAAATATTCTCGCAGGAACTATTGAGTCTACGAGCGGTCATGTGTTTGTTGACCCTAAGGCTCGTATGTCTGTTTTGAAGCAGAACCAGAGCCTGTTTGACGAGTATACTGTTATTGATACCGTAATCATGGGTAACCTGCGTCTCTATGAGTGTGGCCTTGCTAAGGACGCTATCTATGCGCAGGATTCTATGACCGACGAGGACGGCATCAGGGCCTCCGAGCTGGAGGAGGAGTATGCCGCCCTCGGCGGTTGGGAGTCTGAAAGTGATGCATCTCGAATTTTGCAGGGCTTGGGTGTTGACACCGACCTGCACTATTTGCAGATGAGCGATGTTGAGCCTAAGATAAAAGTCAAGGTGTTATTAGCTCAGGCACTCTTTGGCAAGCCCGATATAATTCTTTTAGACGAGCCGACAAATAACTTAGATATTAAAAGCGTTGTCTGGCTTGAGGAATTTCTCATGGACTACGAGGGCACTGTGCTTGTTGTGAGCCATGACAGATATTTCCTGAATAATGTTTGTACACACATCGTTGATATTGACTACGGCAAGATTAAAATGTATGTCGGTAACTATGATTTTTGGTTTGAGTCCTCACAGCTTATCCAAAAGCTTATGAAGGATCAGAATAAAAAGGCACAGCAAAAAATTGAGGAGCTGCAAAGCTTTATTGCCAGATTCTCCGCCAATAAGTCTAAATCTAAGCAGGCTACAAGCCGCAGAAAACTGCTTGAAAAAATCAGCGTTGAGGAGCTTCCCGCATCCGGCAGAAGATATCCTTGGGTTGGATTTAAGGCCGAGCGTGAGCCCGGGCGTGACAGGCTTTTTGTGACAGAGCTTACAAAGATTTTTGACGGCAAACCTATTCTAAATAACATTAGCTTTTCTGTGGGCAAGGAGGATAAGATAGCAATTATCGGCAAGAATGAGCTTGCAGTTACCATGCTGTTTAAGCTGCTCGCAGGTGATGAGGAACCTGATTCCGGGAATATTAAGTGGGGAGTTTCCACCACGCAGGCATACTTTCCAAAAGACCATAACAGCTTTTTTGAAAACTGTGACCTTAGTATTATTGACTGGATGCGTCAGTTTTCTGCCGATAAGCGCGAGAGCTATTTAAGGGGCTTTTTGGGCAGGATGCTGTTTTCCGGAGACGAGGTTTATAAGCCTGTTTCTGTTCTGTCCGGCGGTGAAAAGGTCAGGTGCATGCTCTCTAAGCTGATGCTGAGCGGTG
Organism: Oscillospiraceae bacterium; assembly: GCA_012513005.1. GTDB lineage: Bacteria > Bacillota > Clostridia > Oscillospirales > Oscillospiraceae > Scatomorpha. Next base: position 1,891 of record JAAZCZ010000151.1, read on the forward strand.
CAAGTGTGCTAATGCTCGACCAGCCTACAAACCACCTGGATTTAGAGAGTATTGCAGCGCTGAATAACGGTCTGTCTGCCTTTGCGCATAATGTTTTATTTTCCAGCCATGACCATCAATTAACGCAGACTGTGGCCAACAGGATTATTGAAATTAACGCAGACGGCAGCATCACCGACAGAGCCTGTTCATACGACGAATACTTGCAGCTATGAACATTTCTGCAACATTTTGATTTTGCAGCAGCGGGCATATTCGCCGTGTGCCTGTAATTTGCAGATTATTATTTGCACGCTGTCTTATGGCGGCGTGCTTTTGATTTTCTTTTAATACAGCTTTAACTATTAGCGTCTATTATACATATAAGAAAAGGATGGTTGCCGATGCGTATACTGGTTGCAGAGGACGAGCGGGATCTAAACAGAATTATTTGTAAAAAACTCTCGGGCTCGGGCTACAGTGTTGATGCTTGCTACGACGGGGCTGAGGCCTTGGAGTTTCTTTTGTACACTGAATATGACGCCGCTATCTTGGATGTTATGATGCCCAAGATGGACGGTTTTTCTACTCTGCGTAAACTCAGGGAGAGCGGCAACAGTACGCCTGTTTTGTTTTTGACCGCCAAGGACTCTGTTGAGGATTTGGTCCGTGGTCTTGACTTGGGAGCTAACGACTATATCATAAAGCCCTTTTCCTTTGATGAGCTGCTTGCCAGACTTCGCTGCATAACACGAAAAAACACCGGCAGTCTGACAAACACATACACCTGCGGGGACTTAACTCTTGATGTCGGGGCTCACACTGTTACCAGAGCGGGAAAGTCAATTGACCTTTCCTCAAAGGAATTTGCAGTGCTTGAGTACCTCATTAGAAATAAGGGCTGTGTTCTGTCTAGGGCAACTATTGAGGACCATGTTTGGAACTTTGATCTTGAAGGCGGAACTAATGTTGTTGATGTTTATATAAGCTATCTGCGCCGTAAAATTGACTCCGATTTTGACACCAAGCTGATTCACACAGTCCGCGGTGTCGGCTGGGTTATAAGGGAGGACTAATGAAACTAAATTCCGTTACCGCTCGGGTTACTCTTTGGTTTACGCTCACAATGACAATCATCGTTGTGGTTGTTATTGTTTTTATGATAATAATTGGGCGTAGCGTTGTTGTTGATAACGCTGAGAGTGTTTTAATCCGCACGGTTGAAGATAATGTCGGTGAAATCGACTATGACAACGGCGTTTTGGATATTAATGAAATCACCCTATATCGCCGCAATGTCTATATGATTGTTTTTAACGACAAAAAGGAGATAATCTGCGGTGCCAGCTCCTCACCTTTTGAGGGTGATAGGGAGTTTTGGAACAGGGTTGTCAGAAAGGTTGAAATAGACGGCGAGCCTTCCTATGTCTATGACTACTTTGTGCCGAACAAAAACGGGAATATCTGGATTCGCGGCATTACCACCCAATCTAACGCCAGACCGATAGCCAAAATTCTGCTCATAGTCTCGCTTGTGCTTCTGCCCAACATGGTAATTTTTTCTGCTGTCGGCGGCTGGCTGATTGCAAGGCAGGCATTTAAGCCGGTTAGGACAATTGTTTCAACAGTTGAGAGGATTAATGACGGTAACGACCTTAAAGCCAGAATCGGGCTTAAAAAGGGTCCTAATGAGATAATGCAGTTAGCTATGGCATTTGACCACTTATTCGGCAGGCTTGAAGCCTCGTTTGAGTCTGAAAAGCGCTTTGTTTCCGATGCATCTCATGAGCTTAGAACTCCGACTGCCGTTATTTTGGCTGAGTGTGAGATGGCTAAAAAAGAGGAAAACAGCCCCAGTGAATATGCAGATTCAATTGAAGTTATTGAGCGTCAGGCAAAAAGGCTATCAGCCCTTACTAACAAGCTTTTGACACTTGCACGGTTTGAGCAGGGCACGAGAAAGGTTGCCTTTGAGGTTGCAAACCTATCTGATCTTACCAATATTGTCTGTGATGAGCTTGCCGACCTTCACACCGGTAGCATAAAAATGCAAAAGGAAATTGAGGATGCCGTTTTTGCCAATGTTGATGTGGCTCTTATGACAAGACTGGTACAGAATCTAATTGAAAACGCGTATAAATACAATAAGGAAAACGGCGAGGTCAAGGTTTCGCTGAGGAGAAACGGCCCTAACTGTGTGCTTTCGGTTTCTGACACCGGAATCGGTATTACCCGTGAGGAGCAGCAGCATATTTGGGAGCGTTTCTGGCAGGCTGATTCTGCTCGCACAAGTGAGTTTGGCTCGGGCTTGGGTCTTTCTATGGTCAAGCAAATAGCCGAGGCGCACGGAGGTGTGGTTTCTGTTTTCAGTGAGCCTGATAAGGGTTCTCGCTTTTCATACACAATGAAATGCGCTGAAAACGGCAAAAAAATATCTGAAAACAATGCTTTGGAGGCAGAGGTTAAATGAGAAGTCCGATTTGTATATTGGGGGATTCTATTACAGCAGGCGTTGTTTATTCGCCTGAGCGAGAGCGGTATATTCATTTCAAAGACAGCTTTATTAATATGGCGCAGGAAAAGCTCGGGCTGGATGTTAGAAACAATTCAAAGTTCGGGCAGACTGTCGGAGCTGCAATGAGGAAGGTTGAGCGTTTTGCAAAGGATATTTCTGCAAGTGAGCACACAATTATTATGCTGGGTGGAAATGACTCGGACTTCGACTGGCCGTCTGTTGCAGACAGCCCCGACGATTTTCACGACTGCAACACTCCGCTGGCTGATTTTGTTGAGGGCTATAACGCCTTTATAGACAAAGTAGTCGAGCTTGGCAGCAAGCCTATAATAATGAATCTGATACCCGCCTACGGCAGAGCCTACTACAATTGGATTTGTAAAAAATGCGACCCCGAGGCTATCATGAAGTTTTTAGGCACTCCGGAGAGCATTGAGCACTGGAACGAGATGTACAG
>JAAZCZ010000152.1 GCA_012513005.1 Oscillospiraceae bacterium
AAAAGGATTTAGGCACCTTGTAAGTTTCAATCAGCTTATGCAGGCTGCCTGCAACACTGACATCAGGCTCAACATGCCGATAGCTTATGAAAGCATCATATTTAAAGCTCTCTTCCCGATCGGCAAACAGAGCCTTAGACTTATTATCCTCAAACGAAACAATTGATGAAAGCTCCTGCTGACTCATAAACCCCTCCAAAAACTGCGCTAAACTGCAATGCAAGAAAGATAAAAAGTATTAAATTATTATAACACAAAAGCAAAACCCTGAAAATATTTTTCGACATTTAATAAATAGCAAGAATAATACATAAAAGCGATACCCTGCCAAAAGGCAGGGTATCGCAAACTAGATCAACAGATTCAGAAAAATGGTACCGGGTTTGTGCAGATTAATAACCGGAATAGGCAAAAACCTCAAAATTATCGGTGATATAGTCTCTGTTAGCTCCAAATAATGAAATTTCAAATGGGATTTTAGAACCGGCAGAAATTTTGTCGGTGTATTCGACTTTGCCCGCTAGAAGCTTTCCGTTCTCATCTCGAAAGAAAACAATCACATGTGAAGAACTGATTTCAAACTTGCTTGGATTTGATATAAAACCTAGAATTTTATCACCTTGCTTAACAGGATTTTCAACTGTAAGCGGGATGCCATCCTTCATCTGTTCACTTGATACAGTCCAATCAGAGTCATCAGGTTTAATGATTTCAAAATCAACCTTTGCAGGCTTGACTGTAGTTTTAGGCCCTTGTGTTGCGTGGTGCCATACGCCATCAGGTAAAATATGCGAACCTAAGACATCTTCTGTGCCAATGAGATTGCCATTTGCATCTAAAACCGTCAAGCGGATTTTGGGAAATTCAACCCCTCTTTCTTTATTCGGGTTTTTCACTGAGAAAGCAACATGAACAATGAAATCCTCACTGCGATCAATTACAGAAAAGCCGCTCTCAACAAGCTCCAGCGGAAGCAGGTCTTCGACTGAAACAGCCTTTTTTACCTCGATATTCACTTCATCGGATCGCAAAAGGTTAACAGTTGTTGTTTGCCCCATCGCCGAAACCGAGTAGCTTATTGTCCCGTTTTTATAATTGAAGGTTTTCGTATCAACACCGGAAGCCAGCATAGCACCGTCTGTGCGACTCTTGTCATTTTTTGATTCCCAAGAATACTCATCTGAATCATCCTGCGGCGGCACATAAGATCCCGCCCAATAGAGAAATGTCGAATCACCCTCAAGTTTCCAATAAACTTCGATAGTTTCGTTGTCAATCATTGCGATTTGATAGTTTTCATCAGATTTTGCATTGCTTTGTTTCCATCCACCTGCCAAATCGAGAAGTTTAGGTGTCGGAGAAGGCGATGGTGTTGACTCAGAAGCAGCACTGTTTGAACTATTAGTTGCGGTGGTGCTGTTGCCGTTACAAGCAGCAAGCGAAAAGATTAGCGAGAATAAGATTACAATGGTCAAAAGCTTTTTCATTAATGATACCTCCAAAAATATGTTTATTTGGTTCTCCATAGTAGTGCTTGTAAATTTCGCGTAAATAAGCGCAACGCAAAGAATTTGCAGATACCGTTGTAATCTGTGTATATTGATAATATAATACAGCTAATGCTTGTCTGTCCATTACACAAACGGAATACAACCACCAACAGCAGTAAATTGAAATATATTGTACTATTAGGAGGAATTCCCGTGAGCAATAGCAATGAAACAGCGAAGAAAGAGAAAAAGCCCAAAAAGAGCTTGCGCGATATTGCCAAAAATGTTGAAAAAGCTGCTGCCGATGTCGCAGAAAAGTCTCAGGAGTTCATAAAAGAAACCCTAGACAGAAATGACGACGGCAAGATAAGCATCGAAGACTTGGGGATAGAAAAACAAGACATAATTGATGCAAAAGAAAAAGCGCAAAGATTTGCAGATAAAACGCGTGAGGGCATTAAAGAAAAAGTCAAAAAAATGGATGAAAACAGAAGTGAGGCGAAACTTGAAAGAGACAGGAAAACTCTAAGACCTGTTTTTGTTGAGGATTTTCTTGCAAATAATGAAATAAATAATTTAGCAACGACCCCGAATACAGATGCGCGCTATAGCATGATTAGAATTGTTGAGAGAGATAAGAAGCGCGAGGAAAACATTGCTTGCAGAGGAGCTATAGGCTACTTAACTGTAACAAAGGAACTTGATGTTCTTAACATTTATGTGGATGTAGCAAAAAGTCTGGGAATAAGATTTTTGCCGACAATTGAAAATGAGGTATATTACACAGATCCGTTTAAAGAAAACGTCTATGTCAATCTGGAAGAATACTTTAACTACCTCAAAAAGGCTCGTATTTCTGAACTTGAGATGGTGGCAAGCGACTTAGGTGCAAAAACGGTAAAAATAGTCTTCAAAGAATACAGCAGCACGGTTTCTGCGAGAAAAATGCAGGCAAAAACAAAGATGACAGGCAAAATGAAAAATTCAGCTGACACATCAGTAGATATAGAGAGCAACAGTTCGGATATGTCAAATATGGAAATTGCTGCGGATATTTCATTTAGTGGACATGACAACCCGAGGATTCCAAAGCTTGTGTATTTCAAGGGTGAAAGCGATATTTTGCAATTAATAAAAATGCGTACTGATCCTGAAAAGAAAAATAGGATAGTGTCAAAAACCTATGCCCTGCGATATAATAAGTCATCGGGAATAAGCCAAAAAATGGCAAATCAAATTGACGCAGCACTTACCGGTATGTCATTGAAACAAAGTGCCACATTCAGCAATGAAGTAAAACGAGAAACAAGGACTGTCCTTGAGTATCATATTGAGTTCTAGTTAACTATAATATACTAAGCGATACCCCGCCAAAAAGGCAGGGTATCGCAAATTTTTATATAGCAGCAAAAAGCTTATTTGCTGTTTTCAAATCCCTGCTTTTTTAAGCTGGGATTGACCCTCGGGAAATAAACTCTGCTGTATGTGCCGGAAATAGTGTCGCTCCATGTGCGAGACTCCTTGCCGCCTGTACGCTCTAACATATATTCTCTCAC
>JAAZCZ010000153.1 GCA_012513005.1 Oscillospiraceae bacterium
AATTTGGCGGTCACAGACCGCCGCTACGTACCCCAATGGAGATTTTTGTGTATCTTACAGCTCAATCCCTGTTTAGGAAGATGTAAAATGGTCATTATTTGCTATGATTTTTTGGGTGTAAGCACATAAACAGCGCCTTCGTCTGCTGTGAGCATATAAATTCCTTCGGTGATATCTTCATACACTGCGATAATCTTGTCTGATACCTTTATGCTGCTACTCTCAAAATCCAGCAGAACTTCGATGCTCTTTTTTTCTGTGTCAAAGCTGCTGATTTTTGTGTTTTCTGTGAGCAGCATCTTGCCTTTATCGCTGCCTGCAAAATTCGCAGAAATCGGAGAAACAGCAAGACTTATTGACTTTGAATAATCATTATTCAGCACATCGGCAGCCTCTGCTATGTAGCTGCCTTCTTTTGCCGCTTGCAGGCAGATATATGTTATATCTCCGTTTGTAGTTACACCGTCTATCCAGCGGCTATTTAGCTCGGCTTTTTTAATTACTTCACCATTTTTCGGATTTAGCAAAATAAGCTGCGCCTCATCCCAGACTAAAATGCCCTCTTTATATGCGCAGATGCCGCTAAATCCTGTCTGTGTATTAATCTCGGTATTAACTTCCCCTTCCTTGCCGTCTTTTTCTGTCCTGCTGATTGAATAATTATCATCACGGCTTTGCAGTATTATTATGCCGCCGTCATAAAAGCAAATTCCTGAGACTTGTGCCCCCTTTTTGCCATCACAAACCTTTATCCATGCACTTGTGCCGAGCCTTGCCCTTAGTATCTTATAGCTTTCTTCGCCCTGCACCGCGACGTAAAGATTATCTCCTACAACGAAAAAGCTTTCTATTTTGCCTGCTTCATCCGGAATAGTTATCTGTTTGACCGAATAACTATCTGCCTTCTCTTCTGCTGTTTCGGGTTTTGAAGATAGGGCGGGCGGCGTAGCAGGCTTTTCGCAGCCTGCGAGCAAAAATAGCATAAGTATAAATGCTATTGCGCCTAAGGCTAATTTATTGTTTATTGTTTTCATTTTTTATCTCCGTTTATAGCAGAATTTTTATGCTTAGATTTTATTACTGCATCTTAAAAATGTAAAAAATTTATACAATATATCGACATTTTACCGTATTATTGTTATAATCTCTATTACACTAATTATCTATTCTATTATGCATTGTTGGGAGGTTGGCGATTTGAAATTTACTCGGATGCTGTTTTCTCGTTTTTCTTTTATAGCGGCTTTTATCCTCTTGCAGGTCGCCGTCCTTATTGTTTCCCTTGTCTATATGCGGGACAAATACGCCATTGTCCAATTTTTTTACTATTTTCTCTCCCTTGTTATTATTATTTACATACTCAACAAGGAGGGGCACTCCTCTTATAAAACGGCTTGGGTAATCACTATTGCCCTGCTACCCATCTTCGGAACTGCCATGTATATTGTCTTTGGTCAGTCTCGTCTGCCTCAGAGCAGAAGAGAAGAGCTCTGCGGCATGCAGCACCATGTTAACCCCTCGCTGCTAAAAAACGCAGTGCCGGTTTCTGAACTATCCGATATTTCGCAGGATGCCTTTTTGCAGGCGCAGTATTTAGTTAATAATGCCTATGCCCCTATGTACCGCGGAACCGAAACAAAGTATTTCGAAACAGGCGAAAAGCTCTTTGAGGATATTTTAGAAAGTCTAAGAAAAGCCGAAAAGTTTATTTATCTGGAATATTTTATTATTGGTCTCGGCTCGCTCTGGGACGAGGTTTTGGAAATACTCGAAGAAAAGGCCAAGGCAGGAGTTGATGTCAGAGTTATTTATGACGATATCGGCAGCATACTCACACTGCCTCGGTACTACTGCAACGAGCTTAATAAGCGCGGGATAAAATGCGGTGCTTTCCACCGATTTTTGCCTGTTATGACAGGCACAATCAACAACCGTGACCACCGCAAAATCTGCGTTGTAGACGGACACACGGCATACACCGGCGGAGCTAATATTGCAGACGAGTATGTGAACAGAATTTCCCGTTTCGGCACCTGGCAGGATTGCGGAGTCAGAGTGCACGGAACTGCGGCTTTTAGTTTTACAGTCATGTTTATTTCCATGTGGAATTATATCTACAATGTGAGCGAGCCTGACGAAAAGTTCGTGCCTGAAATCTCTCTGCCTTCAGATATTCCGGATGACGGCTATGTTATTCCCTATGCCGATACCCCGGTTGACGACGAGCATGTCGGTCAGACTGTCTACTTAAATATGATATCCCGAGCAAAAAAGTATGTTTATATCTGCACGCCCTATCTGATTTTAGATGAGGAGACTGCAACTGCCCTAATGGTAGCTGCAAAGAGCGGCATTGATGTGCGAATTATCACCCCGGGAGTGCCGGATAAGCAGATGGTCTATGCCGTGACCCGCTCCTATTACAGTCAGCTGATTGAGGCAGGCGTTCGGATTTATGAGTTTATGCCCGGCTTTATCCACTCTAAGACTGTTGTCTGTGATGACGAGTATGCCGTCTGCGGAACTATTAACTTTGACTATCGCAGTTTGTTCTTGCACCATGAGTGCGCCGTTTGGATGTACCGTTCGAGTGCCATTTTTGAAATGCGAGACTCGTATTTAAGTCTGCTTGATAAGTGCGCTCTTATTACAAAAGAAATCTACTATGAAATCCCTTGGTATAAGAGGGTATTCGGCAATGTTTTGCGCATAGCCTCCGCCCTGCTTTAATTAATAATCAGCTTAATATTTTAAGCCGCAGCCTAATTTGGGCTGCGGCTTATTTTTTAATTTTGAAAAGATGTTTTTGCCTTTTATATGCCATGTTTAATAATAAATGCAAGTTTTTGCCCCTATTTGCTGATAAGCAGCGAAGCGGCTGTATCTAAAATTACCTGATACAGCCGCTTATTGTTATGCTATTTAGTTTTATTCGCTTATTCGCTTACTCGCCTAAGTAGGTGGCAGAGAGATTCTCGTCTGCTAAAAGCTCCGCGCCTGTGCCGTATTTTACCACCCTGCCTGTTTGGATAATATAGGCGTGGTGAGAAATTGCCAGAGTCTTGTTTGCGTTTTGCTCTATAAGCATTATCGAGGTGCCTTCCTCGTTTATCTCTTTAATGGCTTCAAAGACCTGTGTGACTATAACGGGAGCTAAGCCCAAGGAAGGCTCGTCAAACATTATAAGCTTGGGCCTTGCCATAATTCCCCTGCCTATTGCAAGCATCTGCTGCTCGCCGCCGGAGAGCAGACCGCCGTATTGCTTTTTGCGCTCACGCAGCCTTGGAAACAGCTCATAGACATGGTTCATATCCTTTGCTATGCCGTCTTTATCTTTGCGTGTTCCGGCTCCGACAAGGAGGTTTTCCTCAACTGTGAGTTTGGCAAATATCTGCCTTGCCTCAGGCACCTGAACAAGCCCCGCCTCTACTATTTCATAGGGCTTTGTAGGTATGGGC
>JAAZCZ010000031.1 GCA_012513005.1 Oscillospiraceae bacterium
GAAACGCTTTCCACAGCTGTTACATCGATACCTTCGTTTACGCAGGTGTATTGTTGTCAGCTTGCCATACGCACTGATATCTCGCACTTTCTGGTGTCGGTAGTCGTGTACTGTGTCTGTCATCTCTCCGCATACAGGACATCTGTGTGCCTTTCTTGGAATTTCTACAGAAATATGCTTTCTTTCCGCCTCATTCCAAATATCTTTAATAATTGTATCTTCCAATTCCAGGAGTTTTGAGGTATTATTTTCACAGAGCATATTGAACATCCTTTCTGGTTGGGTTTCGTCGCTTTTATCCTAAAGGATTTCTTCCGTATGCTCTACCTTTTTGTCAAAAAATGTTGGAGTGCGGTTTTCCCGTACCCCAACATTTATTATAGAACCCAGTTTTTCCGGTTTTTCTTACATTCTATTCTTCACCGATAACAAAGCCCGTGACCTTGCCTCTATTGCAAGCTGGGTTCTGCCCTCGCAGCCTGTTTTTTCTATCAGGTGTTTCACATGTGTTTTTATTGTGTTTTCCGTAACATGCATTTTTTCTGCTATTGCCGCATTGCTCGCACCTGTTGTGAGCAGGCGCAATACCTCGATTTCCCGCTTTGTGAAGTCCTTTGAGTCTGCCATACCGAGTCGTACACAGGGCGGCATGTCCGGATACACAGACTCGCCTGCCATAGTTCTGTCCATTACCGAGATTATCGTTTCCTCTGACGCTTCCTTATACCAAAAGCTCTCGATTCCTATGCTGCGTGCCTTGTCCATCCAAGAGACCTCCGGCATACTTGTTACAGCTATTATTTTTATTTCGGGTTTTAGTTTTTTTATCTTTGCTGCCGCTGTCAGCCCGTCTGAGCCGTCACTCATCAGAATGTCCATTAAAACTAAATCTATTTCGTTTTTTAGTATATAGGTATCTGCAAACATAGCTGAGCTTATGCTGTATACCAGTTCATATCTGTCGCTGTTTTCTATATACATTGTGAACATCTGTCTCGGAACATACTGGTCATCCACAATCATTACCTTATAGCTCATGGCTCTCTCCTTTACCGAGGCTGACTCTCATGCAAAATGCCGGGAGGCTCTGTATATCCATGCTGCCTCCATAAAGCTCAATTTGCCTGCGTATATTTTTCAGGCCGCCTTTTTCTTCTACTGCAGTTTCCGGAACACTGCCGTTGTTTGTTATTTCAAATACTAAATTTTCGCCATCGTCTTTTATAAGTAGGTCTATGACACTTGCATCTGCATGCAGCACTGCATTATTTAGGCACTCGTGTACACTGTCTGTCAAAATAATTAATATTCTCTCGTCTTGCGGAATATTACCGACTACATTCAAAGTGACTCCGATGCTCTGTGCCGCTTTTATAAGCTGCTCCCACGCCCCGATATTTGCATCCCTTGTTGCCTCGCCCATCAGAAGGGCTGTGTTTTGCTTCCAGAGGGCAATCAGCTCACTGCGTTCTTTTTCTCCCTTTGTCCTGGTCAAGGGGAATTGTAACACCTGTGTCCAAAGTCATTAAGCAACTTGCTTTTTAGCTGGGGGCAGTCCGCCGTTGAAGGAATGAGGGCGGATGAGGTTGTACCACAGGTATGCAAAATCCGAAACCGCCGTA
>JAAZCZ010000032.1 GCA_012513005.1 Oscillospiraceae bacterium
AGAAAAACTGCGGAAAATGAACGAGGGAAACGGCGGGCGATTGCAAATCGCCCCTACGGCAAAACTACCCAATTTGCTCACTAAATCACATTGTGCTAAACAGGGATTGCACATTAAAAATTACGACAAATCTCCGTTGGGGTAAGTAGGGGCGACCTGCGGTCGCCTGTTTATTAACGCCAAAACATCTGCAATCTAAATCAAAAAGTAAAATGTAAATTTACGGTGATAACTGCGGGAGCGTTTGGAGCGCAATTATACAAATAGGCAAACTAAAATAATGCATCTCTCCTCCGTTCTATACCTTTTTGCAATTTAGTATAGCTTTGAGATATTGCTTTATTGCATTAACTGACATATATTTAAGTCACGAAGTGAGGAAATTGGATAAACAGGTGTTTTTCCGCAGGTTGCGGGAAGACAAGCCTTGTTTGTCCTTTTTTGATGCCTTGATTTTATGGAAAAACAGTGCATAAAGGACAGACTAATAAAAAGCCTATAATAAAATTAAGGAGAATTACTCATTATGGAAAACAATGAAAACACTAACACAAATGTAGAGGCAAGCGAAAAAATGCCGTTCGGCAAGCTTCTTATTGTAGCTTTTGTTGTTACTGCTGTTGTTATTCTGCTTGCTATATTGGCAGGCAAGCTGGGAGTCAGCGCTGCGCCCGAGATGTGCTTTATCGGCATTTTGGTTTGGGCAAAAATATTTAATCACAGCTTAAATCCCCTAGACATACTCAAGGTCTGGACAGGTGCTCTTGTCGGAATACTAATGTGCGTTGCAACAATGCTTTTAGGTGCTAAGTTCGGTGCCGGCGCCGGCGCCATTGCACTACTGGTATTAATCTATGTTCAAATCCTATTTGATGTGGGCAAGCTCTGTGAATGGGTAGTAAACGGAGCCACACCCTTCTTTTTGACAATTGCACTCGTATTGTCGCACAGAGGGCACAGCGTAGCAGACATTTTTCAGGATTTCGGTGTCGGCTTTTTATTCGGCGGGCTAATCTTTATAATTATCGGCATTGTTGCCGGGGCTCTTGCCAAGAAAAAAGCTGCTGCTGCAAAAGAATAGTCAAATTAGCAAACAGGGCGTAAAAAATAACAAAAACAAAATAGCCGCGGGGTTTTATAATATCACCCTGCGGCTATCGCAATTTAACAAAAATAAATATTATTCTACATTGTAATCCGAGAACACGGAAAAAAGCTCTCCTCTGTCTGTTACGTTAGTTTTCTTATAGATATTTTTGATATGAAACTTAGCTGTGTTGACAGAAACGCCAAGGTCGCCTGAGATTTCCATTGTTGACAGCCCCTGCAAAATAAGGCAGCAAATCTGCTTTTCCCGCCTTGTCATGCAAAGCGCATCCATCTTATCGGAAATTGCCGAGCAGCTCTCTTCTGTGATGTTATCAATATCCAGTTTAACCTCCGGCTTTTCCTCACTTGCCTGCGCATCTTTTTCCTTTGGCTTGTGTGTGCCGCCGAAGAATTTTAGATATGAGGGTGAGAGCATCAAAAAGCCGATAAAGAATATGAATGTAACAAGGCAGGAAATTAACGGCAGGTAACTAACGCCCATGGAAACGAGCTTTCCTAAGGATGCATACACAAGGAAGAACGAGGTCAGAGTTACTACCAAGATTATCTTGAAGCTTCTAAAGCCCACATGCTCTTTGAGCATACCCCAAATCATACAGTAGCCGACAATAAAGCCGAGCTGCTCGCCGCCGTGAAACGCCCAAGAAAGAGCCAGCCCCACGCCGGAGCTATCCCAAAATCTGAGCAAATACGACATAAACATAGTCAGGAAAAACAGTATTCCCATATGCCAGAGGCTGAAATATGCCGAAAAATAGAGGAGAAAACAGAGAAATACGATAAACAGCCCCGAAAGCCCGCTCACCAAAACAAGACCCTGCTCCGCCCTGCCCAGCATGTAGGTGTAGAACATTTCAACAATGTGATAGGCAAAAAACATATAGAAGCCGAGTAGAATTTTTTGTTTTCGTCTGTGCGGGTGCGAATTGTTGTTTTCCGCTCGGCAAAGCCGATTTCCGCATAATCCTCTTTTTTATATGACTGCATGCAGATAAGAGTTATAAGAACAAGCCCTGTCATATATGTTCTGCTGTACAGTGATGCAAGCAGCCCCAAGGCAAAATCCAGCTGGAAAATCGAATAGAAAAGCGATGTAATAGCTGCGCCGACAAATCTCTCCGAGCCGTTTAGCATATAGGCAAAGTGAAACGCCATAAGCGCACCGCAGCCGCCGAAGCAGAATGTGAAAGCGCAGGAGAGTAGCACTCCCCTTGTGCCGTTTGTGAATATGAGCCACGCAAAGAAAAATCCTGCCGCTGCCGCCGAGAGCAGCTTTGAATATACGCGCATATTCTTCATGCTCGCAAAAAATAAAGAGAAGGCAAGCGCCTAAAGTATAAGAAATGCGCATAAGTGACTCAGCATCGATTCCCAGCAATTGCGGGTCCTGCGTGAAGAACAGCCCCGACATGTTTGCAAAGAGCGGTGCGTGAGCAAATATGAGCATGTATTTTAGTCTCGAGAGCCTGACATCAGAAAAGCTCTGTCTTAAAAACCGGCGCAAGCCGGAGCCTGCGGATAAATTCGAGGTAATGCTGCCGTTTTCTGTTTCGCCCATGGTATTACCTCTCTTAGCTTAATATCTCGGTCAAACGATGCCGAGTCACGGCTTTTGCTGTTTTTAGTATATTAGATAATTTTTATTATTACAAGATTACCCCCATTTGCAGAAATATAATATAATAAACATCCACCGGCTTAGCCGGTGGTTTTTCATATGCGGGCAAAGCCCTCTGTTCCTCGCAACACGTCAAACGTGTAATACGATCTGCCAGTTGCGGTAAGACTGTTACTTGCTGCCCGTAAACGGGCCAGCTTCA
>JAAZCZ010000154.1 GCA_012513005.1 Oscillospiraceae bacterium
AATATCCGACAACGAAAAATACATAGTAGCAGGTCAGCTATAAGGCTTTTTATCTAGCAGTAAAAGGGCGAAGGACATTTTTATAATTTGTCCTTCGCCTTAATATTTTCACTTATAACAAAGCTCTGATATCCTGCTTATTGAATTAGTATGAAAAATAGTTTATAATAGCAGAAGCTAAAAACGGGAGATAAAATTATGATAAACGAAATTAAGGAAGCGCGGCAGGCTGCCGCTAATGTTTTAGAGCTTATAGATATTACGCTCGGAAAGCTCCGCAACGTGCGTTCGTGGAGCAGGTTTGATCTTTTTCTCGGAGATTTTTTTACAAGCTTAGTAAAAAGGTCCAAGATTTCCGATATAAACAGCAGTTTGGCAGAAATTGACAGGGCAATGGCAGTGTTTAAATCAGAGCTGTCGGATGTCAAAAGCAGCTTCGACTTCGGGATATCAAACAGCTCTTTTGACATTGTTTTTGATGTTGTATTCGACAATATTTTTACAGACCTGCGCGTGCTTAGTGAAATAAATGAGCTTATGAATAAATTAGAAGCATTAAGGCAGGATGTCTCGGCAGTTTATGAAAAACTCAGCCGCGAGCTTTAGAAAATAGCCCCACTTTTTCGCTATTAAGTGAAATTACTATAAAGAGGAACATAAAATGACCAAAGAAAAACTACTTAAAATGCTGCCGTATCTTGCAATAATAACAGCTTTCTTCTATCTGCTGCCACTCGTGGCAATGAAAAACACAGGCTCTGCCATGTTTATACTTTTTATTATGATTCCCGCCGCCATATTTCTTTGTTCTATGATTTACGGCATAAAAAACCCGATAAATCTGCTGTATCCCCTTTTTGTCGCAGTATTATTTTTGCCCACTGTTTTCATTTTCTATAACAACTCTGCTCTGCCTTATACCGTGGCATACTGCGCCGTAGCACTGGTCGGAAGCCTTTTCGGCAGATTATTTCATAAGCATGTTAACTGATAAGTTTCAAATATATACTTAAAAGACCTGCCAAGTATTCGGCAGGTCTTTATTTTTGCTAATACGGCAATATAATTATGTTTTTTTGCAAAGTATTCGGGTAGTTATTTAATGCTGCAAAAAATATGTTTCTGAAAACTTCAAGGTCTTTTTCCTCGAAATTCAGATACTTATGCCCCGTTACATTTCCTAATCCGTAAAACACCTGCCCCTCTTCATAGAGCGTGACTTTAAAAACCGAGTTGTCGTTTAGCTTGAATTTTAGCGCGACGCTCTTTTTGCCTGCTAACTTTTCCCAAATATTGGTTTCAAGTGAGGAATAGAACTTGGCTCTGTAAAGAGCATCGGAAAAAGCTGCTATGCTACTGTCTGTTATATTTTTTAATTTTTTATAAGCTGTCATGACGGTATTTGGGTAGTCATATAGTATATAGCTTACGCTTTTTATATTATCTTTTAGCTTAATCTTATCTCCAAAAAGGTCTTTCCCGATTTTTAGCTTTGAAGCATCTATATACTCAAAAAACGCAATAAAGCCGCCGTTATTATACATATTCGGTATGCAGATTCTAAAATCAGGTGAATAGCCGTTTACGGAATAGACCTTTCCCGGAACATTTGAGGCAAAATCCTTTAAAAATTCTTTTTCCTCTGAATATTCAACTATATTTCCTCGGGCAGTGCCGAGATACTCCCCGATAAACGGGATTTTCTCTTCCTCGCTGCAATGAATGTACTCAGCCTGTGTGTACAATTTGCCGTTATACCGAACCATGCCGATCATATCAATGAGCGCAGGTGCCTCCGGCAGCGTTTCTTCCTGCTGCCCTGGGCTAATATTCGGCATGTCATAAGCAAAAGCGTGTAAATTAAGATTCGCAATTAAAGCTATTGCGCAAAAAACCGCAAAAGCTCGGGGCATAAGCTTTGCAAAGCTTATTCTCTCACTACTAAGCTTTATATTTTTCATGCCATCCCTCCTCTCAAATAATATTTCATTCTTAAATATTTGACGAATAATAGAGAGATAAGTTTCAAAAACCCGAGGTAAAAAGTAAAAACTCCGGGTATTACTGCCTTATGAGAATATATTTTATTATTTATCAACAAGCACCTCAATAATCTCTATATTTTTTTGATTTTCTTATTTACATATAAAAAAATATTTGGTAGACTGTGTCAATTGGTTAGTTGTAGCTAACTTAGTTTTGTTTGGGAGAATGTTATGAATATAGAGGTTCGAGATTTAAGAAAATCATACGGAGACGGAGAGATTTGCACAAAGGTTTTGTGCGGTATCAGCTGTTACATAGAGTCAGGCGCTGTTTGCTGTTTGCTGGGGCCATCGGGTTCCGGCAAATCGACATTGCTGAATGTTTTGGGCGGTATCGACAGGGCGGATTCCGGGTCAATAAAAATTGACGGAGAAAGCATAGAAAAGCTCAGCATTCGCAAGCTCTCGGAGTATCGCAGGAGCAAGCTGGGCTTTGTTTTTCAGTTTTATAACCTAATCCCCAATCTGACCATAAGAGAGAATATTGAAACGGGGGTTTTAAGTAATAAGCCCCTGCCTATTAATGAGCTGATTGAGACCTTGGGTTTAACGGAGCATCAGCACAAATTTCCCCACCAGGTTTCAGGCGGTCAGCAGCAGCGAGCCGGCATCGGCAGGGCATTAATTAAAAATCCCGATTTGCTTTTGTGCGACGAGCCGACAGGGGCGCTTGACTTTCACACCGCAAAAGAGGTTTTGGGCTTATTGCAAAAAATCAATCGCGACTATAACACTACAATGATTATAGCTACGCACAATGCTGCTATTGCAGGCATTTCACACAGGGTAATTAAGCTGCATAACGGCGGCATCAAAGATAACTACAAAAATACGAAAATACAA
>JAAZCZ010000155.1 GCA_012513005.1 Oscillospiraceae bacterium
ATCGGCATGGTGCATCAGCACTTCAAGCTCGTTGAGTGTTTTTCCGGGCTCGACAATATCATTCTGGGAGCAGAGCCGCATACACTTGGCTTTTTGCAAAAGAGAAAAGCCAGAGAGCGCGTTATGGAGCTTTCAAGAGAATATGGGCTTGCAGTCAACCCCGACTTGGAGATTGAGGATATAACAGTCAGCATGCAGCAGAGAACAGAGATACTAAAAATGCTGTATAGGGAAAACGAAATTCTCATCTTCGACGAGCCGACTGCAGTTTTAACACCGCAGGAGATAGTCGATCTGATGGACATAATGCGAAATCTCCGTGCAGAGGGCAAGAGCATACTCTTTATCACCCACAAGCTAAACGAGATTATGGCGGTTGCAGACAGGGTGACTGTTTTGCGCAAGGGCATGTGCATCGGCACTGTTGATGTCAAAGACACCAGTGTGTCTGAGCTATCCCGCATGATGGTCGGGCGTGATGTTGAACTTAAACTAAGGAAAAAGGACGCCGAGCCAAAAGACTGCATACTCGAGGTAAAAAACCTCACAGTCGGCTCAACAGCGGGCAAAAAGGACGCTGTAAAAGATGTTAGCTTTGGGGTTAGGGCAGGAGAAATCCTCTGCATTGCCGGAATAGACGGCAACGGTCAAACAGAGCTTGTGCACGGGCTTTCGGGTCTTTCTCCGGCTAAAAGCGGCAGCATACATCTAAACGGCAAGGACATTACAAAGGCAACAATCAGAAACCGCTCCAAATGCGGTATGAGCCATATCCCCGAAGACAGGCACAAGCACGGCTTGCTCCTCGATTTCACACTGACGGAAAACATGGTGCTTCAGCGTTATTGGGAGCCTCGTTTTTCCAAAAACGGTTTCATTGACTTTGAACCCCGAAAACAGTATGCAACTGAGCTTATTGAGCAATATGATGTGCGCTCCGGCAGAGGTCCGGACAGCATCGTGCGCACAATGTCGGGCGGCAACCAGCAAAAGGCCATTGTTGCAAGGGAAATTGATAAAGAGCCCTCACTGCTGATTGCAGTTCAGCCCACCCGCGGTCTTGATGTCGGCGCTATTGAGTATATACACAAAAAGCTGGTAAGTCAGCGAGATGCCGGCAGTGCCGTTTTGCTTGTTTCGCTCGAGCTTGAAGAGGTCATGAGCCTTGCTGACCGCATACTTGTTATGTATGAGGGTGAGATTGTGGGCGAGCTTGACCCCAAGAAGACAAACTCCGAGGAGCTGGGTCTCTATATGGCAGGGGCTAAGCGCAATGTTGGAGGTGAAAAATCCGGTGACTAAGGAAAAAAGACTAAAAGACAGGGGCATGCGAGATGCCCTCTCTACTATTGGTGCTTCTCTTGTCTGCGTGATTATCGGCCTTGTTTTGGGCTTTATCGTCCTGCTTGTGCTGGCATATCTCACACTCTCGGGAGACGGAATGCCGAACACCTTCGGCAGAGCAATAAAAACAGCCTATAATTCCGGCTTCAAACAGATACTTTTAGGCGGCTTTTTCATGAGCCCCCTCGGTGTCGGTCGTGAGATATCCCTTGCAACTCCCCTGATCATGTGCGGGCTTTCAGTCGGCTGCGCTTTTAAGACAGGTCTGTTTAATATCGGCGCTGCCGGTCAGTACACCTTGGGTGCCTTCGGCGGAATTTTATTTGCAACTATTTTCCGCATGCCCTGGTATGTCTGCCTGCTCGCAGCCACAGTGTTCGGTGCAGCTTGGGGAGCTATTCCTGGAATACTCAAGGCTCTGCTCAACATAAACGAGGTAATTTCCTCAATTATGACAAACTGGATTGGTCTTTATGCTGTCAACACAATCATGTATGGCGGCGGCGCCTCGGCTATGTACGACCCCAACAAAACAAAAACATGGCAGCTGCGTGAGGCTTTTCCCTCATCTATCATTCCCGACTTCGGAATGGGCAAGATGTTTATGAACCGCAGCACAACTATTGCGATTTTCTTTGCCATACTAGCCGCTATTCTCATCTATATATTAATATTCAAAACAAACTTCGGCTTTGAGCTGCGTGCCTGCGGAAGCAACAGAAACGCTGCTAAGTACGCCGGCATCAACGAGAAAAAGAGCATAATATTGTCAATGGTAATAGCCGGAGCTCTGGCAGGCTTCGGTGGCGGGCTATATTATCTAAGCGGCGTTGCAGAGTGGAACCCCATGGACTCAGCTGCCCTGCCCGCAATGGGCTTTAACGGGATAGCAGTTGCCCTGCTTGCAGCCTCGCACCCGCTCGGGATAATATTCTCGGCGTTTTTAATCGCACATATAAACACAGGCGGCGGCTTTATGAACGCAACAGTATTCCCGCCTGAAATTGCTTCAATTATTTCCGGCGTAATTGTCTATTTCTGCGCCTTTGCCCTGCTGTTTAAAAACGGTCTTGCAAGTCTTGGTGCAAAAAAGAAAGCCGAAACCATAGCTGCCGTCGCCGCAGATAGCGGTGAGGCTTCCGTTCCCCCGGGTGCGCAAACCCAAATTGCGCCCGATGCTGACGAAAAGGAGGCGTAGTATGCTACTTCTTGTTAAATACACCCTGCTATACGCAATGGTGCTCATGCTTGTCGCCTTGGGCGGTATGTTCTCCGAGCGCTCGGGAATAATCAACATAGCACTTGAGGGAATAATGGTAATAGGCGGACTTTGCGGCGTCATTATGATTATGATAATGCCTGCCGGGGCAAGCAATTTTCAGATTGTCTTGTATTCCTGCCTTGCAGCCGCCGGCTCGGGAGCAATTTATGCAGCGCTTTTGGCCTTTGCCTCAATTAACCTAAAAGCAGATCAAACAATAGGCGGCACGGCGCTTAACCTTTTGGCAACTGCCATTGCTATGGTTGTTGCAAAGCGTGTAAACGGCGTTCAGGGCTCTAAGCTCTCCTATTCAAATGAGGCATTTCTCGGCAATATAGGCCCTGTCTCGGTGAGCGTGTTTTTATATATCGGGCTTGTTTTGCTGCTAATCTCATTCATAGTCCTGTATAAAACCCGTTTCGGGCTTAGGCTTCGTGCCTGCGGTGAGCATCCTCAGGCAGCAGATTCAGTCGGTGTCAATGTGTATCGCATGCGCTGGTGGGGAGTTTTAATCTCCGGCGCCCTCGGCGGTCTCGGCGGTCTTGCCTATATAGTTCCACCGGTGCAGACATGGAACTTTGAGGTCGGCGTCTCGGGCATGGGCTTTTTGGCCTTGGCAGTTATGATTTTCGGTCAGTGGCACCCGCTTAGAATTTTCCTTGCCGCCATGTTCTTCTCTGTGTTCCGCACACTTGCAAACATTTCAGACTCAACCTTCCTCTCTGTTTTGCAGTGGCCCAAGGAAATATACAGCATGATGCCCTTTGTGGCTTCAATAGTTATTCTATCCTTTACCTCAAAGAAATCCCGCGCACCCAAGGCAGAGGGCATACCCTACGACAAGGGCGCAAGATAAAATTCATATTATCCCTTAGTAATAGGGCAGACCTTCCGATGCAATGTCAGAAGGTCTGTTTTTTATTCCCTTGTTTATTCACATTCAGCCCTGTATAATATTAATAATAATGTGTGGCAATAAGATGAGTTGCCGCTAAAAATACACCTGGCGGAGGAGAATATGAGCAGACTAAAACCTGTTAGCAAAAACATAATCAGCGGCAGTGTAGAGGAGCTTAAAAAGCATCTCTTGGCGGGGGATTATATAATCTGCTGCGATGTGCCGCATCCGGAGGACATTAAAACAGTTGTTATTCAGAATGTGTTTTGTATTAAAGACCTCTTGCAGAACGGCAAGCCCTTTATTATCCAGTTTGCTGTGTCAAACAACCCGGATAGCGAGCTTTTTTCCCTGCATGACGGGCTTTCCCTTGTTATTGAGAACGAGGATGTGCTAAACGGACTTTTGGCAAACATAGCCGATTCATACAGCCTGTTTATAAAAGACGACGGCAATGTAGACAGAGTGAATATCTACGGCGAGCTCGGCTCGGGAGACGAAAAAGAAATAGTCTATAAATACGAGGATGGCGAAACGGACTTCTACGAAATCTAATCCTAGTTTCCCAAAAATTATTTATAACACGGAGGTTTGCCATGGATTTTTTCGAAAGCCTTTTTGACTTTAACGGAGACGGAGAGCTTACCTTTGCAGATGATGTTTTGGAGTTTATGGTTTTTAATGAGATTATGGGCTCCGATGATGAAGACAAGGATGACGACTTGATTTAAACTCAATCATTCAGTGCCCCTCAAATGTTTATATAGACCTTTTGTCCCAAATATTATATAATATTTGGGACAAAAGAAAGGTGTATAAGATGAATTATAAAAAAGAAATATTAGATAGAATAAATACTTTTAATTCTGATTATGTTTTTATTGCCAGTGATTTTTTTGATATTACAGAATATGAAAATGTTCGTAAAACATTAAACCGACTTGTAAAAGATGAAGAGATACGTCGTATAATGAACGGCATTTACTATAAGCCAAAATACATTGATCTGATTGGAGAATATGAAGCGCCGTCGGTAAATGAAGTAGCTGTAGCCCTTGCAAGAAAATATAATTGGACAATTGCACCATCGGGAAATACAGCTCTCAATTCATTGGGATTATCTACTCAAGTTCCGGCAAAATGGACATATATATCAGATGGAAGATACGTTAATTTTAGCTTTGGAAATGCAACGATTGAATTCAAACGTAGAAATAACGGTGATATTTCAAAAATGTCAACTCTTTCGGCGATGGTTATTCAGGCTATCAAAGCAATTGGTAAAGATAAGATTTCTGATGACCAGATTGTCTATTTGCGAGAAAAACTATCTGAAAAAGAAAAGAGAGAGTTGC
>JAAZCZ010000033.1 GCA_012513005.1 Oscillospiraceae bacterium
AAGCTCAGCATGTATGTGGAAATTGGCTTTGCCAAAAACGATGAGATTACTGAGTCCACCATAAAAAAACAACTTGAACTCACTTTAGAAAACTTGGTAGCTGACGGCTTTTTGCAGGCAGATAATAATCTGTGCGACTATGAGGTAATAATAATGGACCCTGCATATGTTCACATAAGCACAGATACAGATGACAAAATCAAGGAGCTTAAAGAGAAACTTGCTGCAGCGGGTATATACACCATAGGCAGATACGGCGGCTGGACTTATTGTTCAATGGAGGACTGCATGCTTGAGGCAGCAGAATTATCTTCTAAGCTATAGTTGAGATTTTTCACGAAAAAACAGAATTATTAATATAAACAAGATACGCTTTTTGGAGTTTTATTAATAGGCTGTCAGGCACCGACACATTGCCCGTTAATGTCTTAGAAAAATACAACTATGTGATGTCAAATCCCGAGTGCTTTGTTGTTGTGACAGCCGATCTTTTGTGGCAGGATGTCGTTTCAAAGCGGGGAGCGGGCAGACTTTGTTTTTCCTCAAATGGGGTAGATTTTGAATTTTTTCAAAACTTTGATCCCAAAATAGTGCCGGACAAAGAGTTTTCGGATATAATAGAGAAAGGTCTTCCCGTTCTCTGCTACTATGGGGCTTTGGCTTCCTGGTTTGACTATGAGCTTCTCAAAAAGCTATCCGATACCGGCAAGTACAGCATTGTGCTAATCGGTATTAAGTATGATGACTCATTCGACAAAAGCAAAATAGGCGAATCTGAGAATGTGCATTTCTTAGGTCCTCGTGATTACAAGGTGCTTAAGTACTATGCAAGATGCGCCGATGTGCTTATGATTCCGTTTTTGATAAATGACATCACAAATTCAACAAGCCCGGTTAAGCTCTTTGAGTATATGGCGCTCGGCAAACCAATCGTCACAACCGACATGCCGGAGTGTAGAAAATATGAGTCTGTGCTTATAGGCAAAAGCCATGAGGATTTTATAAGCAAAATCGAAACGGCGCTCACGCTTCAAAGTAGCTTAGAATATCAGGCTGTTTTGAAAAAAGAGGCGCGGGAGAACGACTGGGCAGAAAAAGCCCGGGCAATTATTTCCATGTTGGAGGAGCATGAAACAAAATAGCTCTTCCCGAATGAAAGAGGCGATTATTATATGTTTAATAACACTAAGAAAACTGCATTTATCCTGATTCTGGCGCTTATGCTGGTTGTATTCTCTGCATGCGGAAAGCCTTCCGCCCCAGCCGGAACGAGTAGCCCAAACGGCAGCACAGCTCCTGCACAGTCAACTGCCCCTGCTTCTGCTGATGCAATTATGGGCGACTTTGATGCTAAAACCATAGACGGCGACAGCTTTAAGAGCTCTGACTTAGCTGCTCATAAGCTCACAATGGTCAATGTTTGGACAACAACTTGCGGCTTTTGCATAAAGGAAATGCCCGACCTGCAAGAGCTTTACAAAAATTTGCCCGAGGGCACTAATTTGATCACAATCTGTTTTGATGGTGTTAAAAACGGCAGTGCTGCCAAGAAAGTTTTGGAGAATGCCGGAGCCGAATTTAAGACCTTAATCCCCGACAAAAAGCTGATCGAAAGCCTCGGCAACGTGATTAACGCTGTTCCCACAACTATTTTTGTGGATAGCGAAGGCAGGCAGGTAGGCGATCTTATTATTGGTGTACCGTCACTAAATGACACTGCAAACGCATACTTAAAGCAATTAAACGCAAGGTTAGAAACTATAAACAAGTAAATAACAAAATGGGGGGAAATTATAGTGCTTAAGAAAATCTTAATCGGTATTCTTGTCGTACTGCTTCTTATTGTCCTGAACGTGGGCATTTTTGTCGGCTGGCTTAGCTATAAGGAATACAAACCCGAGCCTGTCTCTCCTGCCACAACCTCAGCTTTAGGTGAATACAAGGAACTAAACCCAGAGCACATTAAGCTTGTTTCCTGGAATATCGGCTACGGAGGCTTGGGCAAAGAAGCGAGCTTTGTTTTAGACGGCGGCAAGGGTGCCGGCAAGCCGGAGACAAAGGATATTTCTCTGGGCTACCTAGAGGGTGTCCGCAAAACCATGGCTGACTATAAGGCAGACATTTATATGTTGCAGGAAGTCGACAAAAATTCGAGCCGCTCGTATCGCACAGACCAGATTGAAGCCCTGCAAAATGGATTAAATTCAGCAAGCGCTGCTTTTGCGCTCAACTATTCATGCCCCTTTGTGCCGTTCCCCATACCCCCTATAGGTGAGGTCAATGCCGGGCAGCTCACACTTTCTGACTTTAAGTTAAATGCAGCAACACGCATTTCTCTTCCGGTGCCGTTTAAGTGGCCGATGAGAGTTGCAAACCTAAAACGCTGCTTGCTTGAAACTCGTTTCCCGATACCCGGAAAGGACGCTGAGCTTGTTGTTTTAAACCTGCACCTTGAAGCCTACGACAGCGGCGAGGGCAAAATCGCCCAGACAAAGATGCTGATGGAGATTTTGACCGACGAGCTTAAGAAGGGCAACTATGTCATTGCCGGCGGTGACTTTAATCAGACCTTCCCGGGCGCTACCAAGACCTTCCCCATAATCGATCCTACACTCTGGGTTCCCGGTTTTCTGCAGGAATCCGATCTTCCCGAGGGCTTTAGATTTGTCTTCGACGATAAAAACCCCAGCTGTAGACTGCTAAATGCCCCCTATGATGTGGCAAAAAAAGATTCCACACAGTTTTATATAATAGACGGCTTTATTGTCTCCTCAAATATCGAGGTTCTCTCCGTTAAAACTGATAACTTGGAATTTGTGCATTCAGACCATAACCCGGTGCTACTGGAAATAAAACTCAAATAGCTTTATAAACACTAAAAGCTGCAAGGAAATTACGCTTTGCAGCTTTTGTTTTTGTAAATTATATATTAGCTCAGGGAACCTTCGGTTTTTTCCATAATCTCAGAAACTCTATTTTTTAGCCCCATGCTCTGCGGCAGCTTTAGCTCGGGGTCGTAATCTAAATATCTCTCAGCCTCGCTTTTTGCCCTATAAAGAAGTTGGGTGTCCTCTACCGGGTCTGCTATCAGCATTTCGGGCAGCCCGTGCTGCCTTTCGCCGAAAAAGTCTCCCGGACCTCTTATTTTAAGATCCTCCTCGGCTATTTTAAAGCCGTTGTTTGTATTTGTCATTATTTTTAGCCTGTCTGCGGCAATCTGCCCCTCTACCTCCGACACAAGTATGCAGTAGCTCTTATGGCTGCCGCGCCCTACCCTGCCCCTAAGCTGATGCAGTTGAGAAAGCCCGAATCGCTCTGCGTTTTCTACTATCATTAATGAAGCATTCGGGATATCGATGCCGACTTCAACAACTGTTGTTGAAACCAGTATATCAATTTCACCTGCCGCCATTTTTTTCATTATTTCGTCTTTTTCTCGCTGCTTCATTCTGCCGTGCATACACTCGATTCTAAGCTTGGGAAATCTCTGCTTAAGCTCCTGTGTGTGCTGCTCGGCTGATTTAATATCAGGCATTAGTTCGGGATTATCCTCTACCATCGGGCAGACCACAAAGACCTGCCTGCCCTCGCCTACCTGTTTTTCTATAAACTTGTTAAGCCTTAGTCGCAGGCTGCTTTTTATTGTGTGTGTCATAACAGGCAGGCGCCCGGGCGGCATCTCGTCTATTATTGACACATCAAGATCCCCGTACATAATTAGGGCAAGTGTTCTGGGTATAGGTGTTGCCGACATAACAAGCACATGCACGCCTTGTGTTTTCTTTGCTAGTGCCGCTCGCTGTGCCACACCGAACCTGTGCTGCTCGTCTGTTATCGCAAGCCCGAGTGAAGAAAAGAGTGTGGTTTCGCTTATTAGTGCATGCGTGCCCACGCAGGCATCAATTTCCCCGCTTCGCAGCTTTTCTGATACTATTCTTCGCTCTGCAGCCTTCATGCCGCCTGTTAGCCTACCGACTTTAACATTGTGTTTTGCAAGCAGATTATTTAGCGTTCTCTCATGCTGCTCTGCCAAGATTTCTGTCGGCGCCATAAAAGCTGTCTGCTTTCCGTTTTGCTTGGCAAGCAGTATGCAAGCTGCAGCAACTAGGGTCTTGCCCGAGCCGACATCTCCCTGAATAAGCCTTGCCATCGCTCTGCCCGAGCTTAAATCGGAATACGCATCGGCTATCGCCTTTTTTTGGGCAGCTGTCGGGGCAAAGGGCAAGCCGGAATAAAACGCTTCGGGATCAAAGCCCTGCATCTTGTTGCCGACTTTATATTCCCTGTCGCCTCTTAGCCTTTTAAGACATATGGCAAGCACAAAAAACTCTTCGAAAATAAGTCTCCTGCGTGCCACGGAAAGCGCCTCGGCAGATTCCGGAAAGTGGACATTTTTATATGCAAAAAATTGATCACAAAGCTGCTCTTTTTTCTCTATCTCCTCGGGCAACACGGGCAAAATATTGCCCTTAGCAAGTTTAACTGCCGTTTCTGCCGCGCTGCTAACTGTGTACTGAGATAATCCGGAAGTCAGGCGATAAAGCGGCACTATCCTGCGGGTCTTTTTAGGAGGGTCAGTGCTTTTTTCATAAATCGGGTTGACAAGGCTCCTGCCGCTGCCGACCTTGCCGTAAAAATACAGACTGTCTTCCTTTGAAATTGCCGACTTTGTGTATGAGGCGTTAAAGAAAGTGACATTCAGGCTGCCTGTATCATCGGCTATTTTGAACTTAACAAGCTCTCTGCCCCTAATTCTGTGTAGCACGGGGGAAGTTACGACATACGCATGAAAACATGCCGGCATGCCCTCCTGCAGGTCTGCAATTAATGCTATTTTCGTCCTGTCTTCATATGCCCTCGGAAAGTAGTTCAGCAGGTCTTTTATTTTTTCTAGCCCCAGCCTTCTAAAGCCTGCTGCTCTTTGCTTGCCGATATTATTAAGTTCGGTAATCGGAGATAATATGTCGGGCATAGCCGCTTCCTTTCCTATGA
Organism: Oscillospiraceae bacterium; assembly: GCA_012513005.1. Classification (GTDB taxonomy): domain Bacteria; phylum Bacillota; class Clostridia; order Oscillospirales; family Oscillospiraceae; genus Scatomorpha. Next base: position 4,993 of record JAAZCZ010000033.1, read on the forward strand.
TGAACAGATATTAATAAATAAATCGGGCTGCTTTGCACATCTTTATGCAAAACAGCCCGCAAATAATATGTATCAGCTTGTGCCTGCGTAACTGTATTTGTAGGTGTTGCCGTTTTCCTCGAAGTCGGCATACAGCCCGTTTGAAACTATAACCTCATTATCTGAGTTTACAAGAATCATCTCAAAGCCACCGACTTTTTTGTAGTAGTTAATTGCCTTTTTTTCGCCCATTACATAAAGGGCAGTGGAGAGCGCATCAGCCTTTGCCCCGTCGGGGCAGACTATCGTAACGGAGATAAGCCCGTTATCCACAGGCATGCCGCTGCTTGGATTTAATATGTGAATATAGCGTTTACCGTCCGGTGTTTCGAAGTATCTGTTGTATCCACCTGAGGTGACAATAGCAGTTTCTCCGACCGATATTACACCTAGGTGCGTGCTAGTGTTCTGCGGATCTTGTATTGCTATTCTCCATTTAGAGCCGTCAGGCTTATTGCCGAGTGTCTGAATATTGCCTCCCAAAGACACAAAGGCAGACTTAACTCCGGCGCTTTTAAGCTCTGCAATGGCGAGGTTTGAAGCATAGCCCTTTGCAATAGCAGCAAAGGAAATCTGCATCCCGGAAGGCATTTTCACCACATATGAATCTTTTTCCGGAAAGTCTGTTATGCTCAGCCTGCTAAAGTCTGTGAATTTAAGAAGCTCTGTTATCTCTTCTTCCTTGGGAACTCTGTAGCTGCTGTTGATAAATCCCCATGCCTTTACAATCGGATACACAGCCGGGTTAAATGCCTTATTAGTCTCGTCATACATCTGTTTTGATTTTTTGAGCAGCTCGACTACCTGACTTTTAACAGCCGTTCCCGCGCCCTTTGCCTTGTTCATATCATATACGGGGCTAAGCTCATTTTCGGGATCTAAAAGTGGGTTTAGCATATTAATCATGCCGATGGCAGCGTTTATGCCCTCTTCGCCGTGCTTGCCGTATGCCTTGAGTGTCATCTGAGTGTTCATAGAAAAAATCTGCTTCTCGTGAAGCTCATTATCCGAGCAGCCTGCCAGCGGAATAAGCAGGCAGACACACAGCAGTATTGGCAGTATTCTTGTTAGTTTTTTCAAGCAGAGAACCCTCTTTGCATTTTTTCTAAGTATAGCACACAGGTGCCCATTAGGCAAACAATGGCTTTACTAAAATATGCTAAAATGCTATACTTACGAAGTAGTTTTATCTCATCATATGCGCCCGTAGCTCAGCTGGATAGAGTGTCAGACTCCGACTCTGAAGGTCGTGCGTTCGAATCGCATCGGGCGTACCAAAAACCGTGCAGTACTTAATGTGCTGCACGGTTTTAGTCTTATTAATCTATCTCCAAGTGATAAGCGGCATTTTGCGCGGCGGTGTTCTTTTGTATGTGACCGCCGGATATCCGAGAGAGAGACATGAGCAAATCTGTTCGTTATCCAATAGCCCCAGAAAATCTCTTATTCTCTTGTTCTTTTCTGCAAGCCTCACAAATATGCCTATATAAACAGCGCCGAGCCCTTCGGAAACTGCAACAAGCTCCATGTTCGCAGAGGCAATTGACGCGTTTATCATGCTGGGCGAGACTGTGATTAAAATTGCGGGAGCTCCCTTGAACAGGAAGTCATCGTCAGAAAAATCCATGCGCAGTTTTTTGAGTGAGGTCGGAAACACCTCCGAAAACGCCTCTTCGTCATGCTCTAAGCGGCGCAGCTCCTCCATTGCAACAGCTCGTAGCTCCTCGGCGTTTTCTATAAACGCCAAATATGACACATTTTGCATATTGCTGGCTGTGGGAGAATATCTGCCTGCTTTTAATACTTTTTCCATTGTCTCTTTTGTGACCGGCTTCTTTTTAAAGTTTCGGATAGAACGGCGAGACATTATGGCAGATATCATTCTTTCAGGCTCAATAAAGCTTTTTTCCCTGTCTATTTCCTGCACATCAGACATGTCATAGCCCTCGCCATCCATGATTACTGCACCTTGCGGGCAAATTGCCACGCAGTGACCACATAAAAAGCAAGGTCTTGTAACCTCTGCCAAACCGTTCTTTATAACAATTGCCCTAGACAGACAGTCTGCACTGCACAGCCCGCAGCCTATGCAAAGGTCCTTATCGATTTGTACAACAAATCTGTTTTCTTCCTTAGTACTCATATCCGCATCCTCCTGTTAGACTTAGATTTCTTAAGCTATGCTACATATATTTAGCAGTATGTTTATATAATTAATTTATCATTTTAGCTCTTTTCAGTCAACAGCACAGACTGATTTGCAGTTTGTTTATAGCACAGCAAAAAAGGGAGATACCAAGCATACGCTCGGTATCTCCCCCTCAATTTGGCACAAAGCTGTGCCTTAACTAAGTTTAAACTAGATCTTCATGCAGACGTCCCATGCACGCCAAATGACTGTGCGCAGGTTGCCGATTGCAAGGCAGTCACCGACGAGGTGAACGTTTCTGCCCTTGGGTCCCACGGGTGTGGGTACAAAGCCGATTCCGTTGACTACGTTGTCGCAAGCGAGATCGAAGGTCTTCCCGTCCGGTCCCTTGATTGTGACGCCGTCATCACGAATTGCGGTGATTGTGCTCTTTAGGTATACAGGAACCTTCTTATAGTCGAACATGTCACGCAGGAAGGATGTGTTTGCAAGGCTGGTTGCCTGTGCTGCAATCAGGTCCTCTGCATACTCAACGATAACGACCTTCTTGCCCTGAAGCATAAGCTCATAAGCAGCTTCGCAGGAGGACTGGCCGCCGCCGAAGAATACGACTGTGTCGCCTGTTTCCTTCTTGTCAACAAGAAGCTCTTTGAATGACATTGTCTTCTCAAAGCCGGGCAGAGGCATTGTTCTGGGCACGGAGCCTGTTGCGACTATAATTGCATCATAGCCTCTGAGTGTTCCCACATCGTTGACTTCGGTGTTGAAGCGAACATCAATGTTCTGAACATCGATTTCTCTCTTGTACCATGCAATGAGTTCCTTGTCATGCTCTTTGAAGGACATTGCGGAAGCGGTGACAAATAGTCCGCCAAGCTGGTCTGTCTTTTCAAAGATTGTGGGGATATGGCCTCTCTTCTTGAGCATGAGGGCTGATTCCATACCGCCGATACCGCCGCCGATGATAGCAACCTTCTTGGGGCGCTTTGTCGGGACTATCTTGTATCTGTTGGACTGCATTGTCGGAGGAGTCAGGGCGCAACGGGCAAGGTGCATGGAGTCGCCCAAGCTCTGGACGTTGGATGTGCCCTTATACTTAGCCATGTTGAAGCAGCCGTTGTGGCAGCGGATGCAGGGCTTTATTTCCTCAACTCTGCCGTCAATCAGCTTGTTGATCCACTCGGGGTCAACGAGGTTCTGACGAGCAAATGCAACAGCGTCGAGCTTGCCTTCGGCAATAACTTCGGCTGCCTTGACGGGATCCATTCTACCGGCGCAAACGCAGGGCTTGTCGGTGAACTTCCTTATGTGAATTACATCGTCAAGGTTGCAGTTGTCCGGCATATACTGGGGCGGATGTGCCCAATACCATGCGTCATATGTGCCGTTGTCGCAGTTGAACATGTCGTATCCGGCGTCGCCGAGATACTTGACTGCTCTTTCGGACTCTTCCATATCACGGCCGAATTCCTCAAACTCTTCTCCGGGTACTGCGCCCTTACCCCAGCCCTTTGTCTTGGAGACGACTGAGTAACGAAGAGAAACGGGGAAGTCCTTGCCGCAGGCCTTTTTAATTGCCTGTACGATTTCGACCGGGAAGCGGAATCTGTTCTCAAAGGAGCCGCCGTATTGGTCGGTACGATAGTTCATGTTTGCAATTGTAAACTGGTCAAGGAGGTATCCTTCGTGAACGGCGTGGATTTCAACACCGTCAACACCGGCGTCCATGAGCATCTTGGAGGTCTTTGCAAAGGCCTCGACCTGCTCCTGAATTTCGGCTATTGTCATCGGGCGGGAGGATACTTCGTCATACCAACGGTTGGGTGTTGCGGATGCGGAGGCAGTGATATAGTCGATATCAACTATGGGCTTTGCAATCTTGCCGAAAGTCTTGTTTGTGAGCATCTTGACCATGAGGTCATTGATTGCCATTGAACGGCCCATGCCGGCTGCCAGCTGAATGAACAGCTTTGCGCCAGTCTTATGGAATTCCTTCATGTACTCTTCAAGGTCTCTGAACATTTTTTTGTTCTGATAGAGCCATCTGCCGCCCATGAGGTCGCGGACACACTGCATTCCCGGGAGGATAAGTCCCACATTGTTCTGTGCTCTGTTAAGAAGATGCTTTGCAGCTTCCTTGTCGAGGTGGCTGGGCTCCATCCAGCCGAAGAGGGAGGTTCCGCCCATAGAACATTGGACTATGCGGTTCTTAATCTCCACATTACCAATCTTCCACGGGGTAAACAGCGGTTCGTACTTCTTGTCCATTTACTGATTCCTTCCTGATATGAAATATTCCTGGTCTGTCCAGGTCCATAGAAGCTCTGCACCTAAATGCCGCTTCCTTTCTAACGTGAAACATTATAGCACGCAAAAAAGGTCTAATCAATAAGAAAAGTATTTTCTATGTACTATGTTAACAAAATAACACCTAAATTAGTAATTATTCTTATGTATTTTGCTTTTTGTAAATTTTCAAAATTTTTTTGGGTTTTTTGCACAATTTTTACGCCCTTATATTTGCTATAATGACGAAGCGTTTTTATCTGCTGCACAGCCTTTATTTTTGCGGGCATTAGAAAGGCTCTGCGTGATTTCGTCACGGCGAAGCTTTACTACAATTTGATATTAATATATAATATCTGAAAGCCGACTGATTACTGCTTTTTATTATAAATTTTCGGAGACTTTGCATGACTACTGTATATCTAATAAGACACGCGGAGGCGGAGGGCAATGTTTTAAGACGAGCTCAGGGGCACTGGAACGGCAGCCTGACAGAGCGTGGTAAAAAACAGCTTATTTCGCTCAAGGAGCGTTTTTCGGATATTAAAATAGCTGCGGTTTACGCAAGTGCCTTAGACAGGGCGCAGGACACAGCAGCCATACTCTGCGGGGGTGAAAATCACCCTGAATTTGTATTAACCGAGCCTAATCTCATTGAACTTAATTTGGGAGTCTGGGAGAGCCAAAGCTGGGATTATTTACGCACGCTCTACCCTACCGAATCTGCCCTTTTAGTCGAGGATCCTGCAAGCTGGTCTGTCCAAGGTTCTGAGGATTTTAAGGCGGCGGCAGAGCGCATGTATAAGGCTATTTCCGGCATTGCCGAAAAGCATGAAGGCAAAACAATTGCGATAGTTTCCCACGGCATGGCAATCAGGGCGTTTTTGACATACTATATGCATATAAGCCCCGCGGAAAAATCTAAACTGCGGCACGGAGACAACACCTCGGTTACCCTTGCCTATTATGATAACGGCGAGTTTAATTTTGAGTATTACAATGACGCCGGGCATTTAAGCCCCGAGATTTCTACATTTTATAATCAGCGAGAGCTTCGTAAGCTTGATGTATATATAAAGCCGCTTGACCTCAACATCCCGGAGAACGCTTCGTATTATATTAACTGCTACAGAAATTCATGGATAGAGGCGCACGGCAGTGACAGGTCGTTTTTCCCTTCTGCTTATTTAAGCTCAGCTAAATCCCGCATAGCATGCGGCAAGGGAAAAGTCTTTGTGGCAGGAAATGATGCCTCCCGCTACGGTATTTTGGAGCTGGATAGGGAGCGTGAGTCAAAGGATAAAATGGGGCTTTTATCGCTCATATATGTTGAGCCGGAATACAGAAGATCCGGCCTCGGTCTGACTTTAATAGGCTGCGCTGAGGCATATTTTGCCAATCTTAAGCGAGAGAAGCTCTTTTTGCATGTGGCGGTCACAAATATATCGGCAATTAAGTTTTATGAAAACGCCGGATTTGACTGTGTAGAGAGACAGCAGGGCGCAGTTTCCGCTTTGCTTAGGTTTGAAAAGAGATTAAAATGAAGGCTAGAGTATTAAATGCCGAAATCGGCCCCGGCAGGCTGATTGCAATTTCGGATATCCACGGGAATTTGCCGTATCTTAAAGGGCTTATAGAAACACTTAATTTAAGCTGCGATGACACGCTTGTGTTTGTGGGCGATATTATCGAAAAAGGCGACCACAGCTTAGAGACCCTTAGGTATTTGCTGGGGCTCAAAGACCGCTACCGCGTTTATGCCGTATTGGGCAATTGCGACGGCTGGAGCTATGAGCTGGATAATCCGAGACCTATGGCAGATCGGTACCTGCACTCATACATACTGAATAAAAACAAGGGCAAGGGCCGCAGCATATTAGCTCAGATGGCAAACGAAATCGGCTTTCCGCTAAAACCTGATTTTGACATGAATAGTCTCCGCCAAGAGCTCATTAAGAGCTTTAAGCCTGAGCTTGACTTTATGCGCGAAACGCCCCATGTCTTATATACCCCGAGAGCAAACTTTGTGCATGGCGGGCTTCCCGCAGGTCCACCCGATTCCTGGGATGCTTGGGACTGCATGAAAAATGACTGCTACCTAAAACAAAACAGGGCCTTTCCGAAGTGGCTCATAGTCGGTCACACCCCATCTGTTCTCTACGATGACAAAATCGCCTGTGCAAACCCTATTATAGATTACGAACGAAAAATCGCCTCGATTGACGGCGGCTGCGTGCTTGCCGACGACGGTCAGCTAAATGCGCTGATTATTGATGCCGACATGAATTTTTCATTCTGCTCTTACGACAGTTTCCCGAAAATGAGGGTATTAGACAGCCAAAGCTCCCTGCCGGAATTTTTCTTTCTGCGCTGGGGAGACAGTCGGGTAAGCATTCTTACTGCCGGTGAGGAATTTTCCCTCGTCAGACACGAAAGAACGGGCTATGAGCTAACAGTATTAAGCTCATATTTAAGGACAGATGCAAACGGAAACATCTACTGCCGAGATGTGACAGACTATCTGCCTAAGCTTTGCCCCGGAGATATTGTGTCTGTTATTGAGGATACAAGCGCCGGGTATTACATTAAGCACAAAGGCATCTGCGGCTGGTATCACGGCAGGCTGGAGAGCATATAGCAAGTTAGTGTTTATTGATACAAAGCAAAATCTAATTTATATAAAATAGAAAACAGCCACAAAAATGAAAGGCGGAAACACTTTGAAAGAGCTTTTAATTTTAATCGCCGTATATCTTTTAATAATTAACCTAGACGGATTTTTACTGATGAGAAGCGACAAAAAAAGAGCCATTATGAACAAAAGGCGAATACCCGAGGCAAGCTTAATGACAGTGGCACTTTTAGGCGGCGGTCCCGGTGTTTACTGGGGCATGAAAACATACAGACACAAGACCCTGCACGCAAAATTCAGCATAGGAGTGCCGCTTATAATATTCTTTGACACAGCTCTTTTAGTGGTGCTTTTATATTTTCTGGCTCAGAGCAAATAGAGTTTTCTAAAAAATAAATATAAGGAGAATTTGACATGGGAATTTTTGATGATATTAAATACTGCACAACAGACGAAGGTGCTAAGATTTTCAAGGAAACTCCGGGTGCGGTGCTGCTTGATGTCCGCTCCGCGGGAGAGTATTGCAGCGGGCATATCCCGGGCAGCTTAAATCTGCCGCTTGACGAAATTGACAGAGCCTGCGATGTTGTGCCGGATAAGAATACGCCTATTTTTTTCTGCTGCCTTTCCGGCGGTCGTGCATCATCTGCCGAGCGAAATCTCAAAAGACAGGGCTATATAAATGTTCTCAACATAGGCGGCATGAGAAGTTACAGCGGAAAAAGGGAGAAATAAGATGGGCATAAAGGTACTTATTGTCGGCGGCGTTGCCGGTGGCGCCTCTGCCGCTGCGAGGCTTCGCAGACTAAACGAGGACGCTGAGATTATTATTTTTGAGCGCTCCTCGCACATTTCATACGCTAACTGCGGTCTGCCCTATTATGTGGGCGGTGTTATTGAAAACGAGGATGACCTGACTCTTGCAACACCCGGCAGCTTTAACAGTCGCTTTAATATTACTGCTCGTGTGCGCCAAGAGGTTATCGCCATTGACCCCGAGGCTAAAAAAGTGAGTGTAAAAAAGCTGGATGACGGCAGTGTCTACGAGGAGAGCTACGATAAGCTCATACTCTCACCCGGGGCAGTGCCCGCAATTCCCAAGCTGCCCGGCGCCGATTTGCCCGAGCTTTTCACTCTGCGCACGGTTGAAGACACGCTTAGAATGCGGGAATACTGCGTTAGTAATAAGCCCAAAACCGCAACAGTTGTCGGCGGCGGCTATATCGGCATAGAGATTGCCGAAAACCTGCGACATCTGGGAGTAGAAGTTACGATTATCCAGAGACCTTTGCAGCTTCTGCGCACACTTGACACTGATATGGCAGAGCTTATACACTCCGAAATGCGGAAAAACGGGGTAAATCTCATGCTCGGCTCCTCGGTATCCGGCTTTGAGAAGACAGAAAACGGCATAAAAACTCTTATTAAAGATAATGAGCCTGTTTTATCCGATATGGTCATACTTGCAATCGGAGTTGTGCCCGACACCAAGCTTGCAAAGGATGCAGGGCTGGCTTTAGGGGCTAAGGATTCTATTTTAGTAAACGAATATATGGAGACCTCAAAGCCCGATATCTATGCTGTGGGCGACGCTGTCACCGTTACGCACTTTGTTGCAAAGGCTCCTGTTTTAATTGCACTTGCAGGACCTGCTAATAAGCAGGGCAGGATTGCCGCCGATAATATCTGCGGAATAAAAAGCACCTACAAGGGCACACAGGGCACTTCGATAATAAAAGTGTTTAGCCTCACCTGCGCCACCACGGGGCTTTGCTGCGCCGGCGCCGAAAGGGCTGAACTTGACTTTGAATATGTGCTTTTAACCCCCAACTCTCACGCCGGCTACTACCCGGGCGCAAAGAGCATGACTATGAAGGTTATTTTTGAAAAGAATACGGGCAGGCTTTTAGGCGCTGCAATTATCGGCAAAGAGGGCGTAGATAAGCGCATTGATGTTTTGGCAACGGCTATTAGAGCCGGTCTTAGCGGGGCTGACTTGGCAGAATTAGAGCTTGCATATGCTCCTCCCTTCTCCTCTGCTAAGGATCCTGTTAACATGGCAGGCTTTATTATCGAAAATGTGCTCTCGGGCATAGTTTCTCAGTTTGACACCGAGACTCTCGAAGCTCTGCCCCGTGACGGCAGCGTGTTTTTGCTGGATGTGCGCACCGACTGCGAGTATGAGCAGGGGCATGTTGACGGCTTTGTGAACCTCCCGGTTGACAATCTGCGCGAGCGCATATCGGAAATCCCCAAGGATAAGCCTGTTTATGTTATGTGTCACAGCGGTATTCGCTCTTATATTGCATGCAGGATACTGACTGCAAACGGTGTTGAGGCATATAACTACGCAGGAGGCTGGGGCTACTACTCCCGAATCAGGGGTAAAATAAACCCTCTTAGTCAAAGAATTACCTGCGCTGCCGAAAAAGGGCTTTCAATTAGTTAATTCTCATATTTTTTTGCAAGAATTAGTGCAAGAAGCGAATTTTTGTGATATTATTAGCATAATCTAAAAGTTATAAGGAGGCCTGTGTAGTGTATAACAGATCAGAACTCAAGCGCTCTGCAAAAGAGAGAATATCCGCTTCCGAAACAAGCCCGTATCTCGTGATGATAGTCTATATGCTGTTTTTCGCCGTTATCGGAATGCTCATATATAATCTCGGTCCCAAAATAGACATTAAGGGACTAATTGCAGCTGCAAATGACCCGAGCAAGGCCGAGGCATATTTAAGAGCAACAGCAGCAACTCAAGCGGCCGTTCCTGCGCGCAATTATTTTATTATGATTGCACTTTCTCTCGTGTCCATGCCGTTTAGCACCGGACTTATTGTCTTTTTCATGCTGGTGTGGAGACGCCTGCCCAACTGCATCGGAAACCTGTTTGACGGCTTTGCCATCATTTTCCGCATTATTTGGCTGGGCATATTAAGCGGCATTATGATAATGCTTTGGAGCCTGCTTTTATATTTCCCGGGAATTATTGCTGCATACAGATATCGCCTTGCCCCCTATCTGCTGATTGACAACCCACATATGAGCGCACTCGACTGCATCAGGGAGAGCAAGAGGCTCATGAAGGGGCATAAGTGGGAGCTTTTTGTACTTGATTTGTCGTTCATTCTCTGGCAGCTTCTCACAGCTATCCCCTTTGTTTCAATCTACACCACACCCTATTTCCAGACCACATATGCCGGCTACTACGATATTCGCAGAGCAGAAGACGGCAAGCCTTGGTCCGGAACGCTAAGTCCTGACAACAATAGAAAAGGACCTCCTCCCTGGGACTATAATTAAACTTTATTATGTTGTTTTCATAATTGTGACCTCCTTTTGCAAGTTCCCGCAATCCACGGCAGTAGCACCGAGCATACGCTCGGTGCTACTTTATTTTTCTGTCTAAAACATTTATTAAGGCATAAAAAAAGCAGCTTCAATAATTTGACGCTGCTTTTTGTGTATTTATTTCCCCTGTTTTTGAGCCTTGGCTCTTCTGCCGTGGTCTAAGATTCTTTTTCTGAGTCTGAGGCTTTCGGGTGTTACCTCTAAAAGCTCGTCATCTGCCAAAAACTCCAAGCACTGCTCTAAGCTCATGCGGCGGGGCGGGGTCAGCCTGAGAGCTTCGTCACTGCCGGCAGCTCGCATATTTGTAAGGTGCTTTGTGCGGCACACATTCACAGGGATATCCTCGGACTTTGGGGATGCTCCCACTATCATGCCGCCGTAGACCGGGGTTCCGGGGCCTATGAACAAGGCTCCTCGCTCCTGCGCTCCGTATAGCCCGTAGGCTACGGCATCTCCCGTTTCCCAGGCAATCAGGCTGCCTGAGAGTCTGCGCTGTATATCTCCCTTAACAGGTGCATATTCCTCAAATGTTGTGGCTAATATGCCCTCGCCCTTTGTGTCGGTTAAAAATTCGTTGCGGTAGCCGAAGAGACCTCTGCCCGGAACAATAAAGCTTGCCTTTATGCGGTTTCCCACCGGCGTCATCTCTAAAAAATCGCCTTTTCTGCTGCCGAGCTTTTCTATAACGGCGCCTATGTTCTCTTGTGGCACA
>JAAZCZ010000034.1 GCA_012513005.1 Oscillospiraceae bacterium
GGCTGCGGCCCTCCTCAAGGTGCAGCCGTACTATCTTCTTTCTTGTTTCTTCGTTGTAACTCGCCATTTTCTTCTCTCCTTGTGATTTATAATTTTATCACTTTGGACAGCTGTGTTACAACTTTACTTTACCACGACAGTTTTTCAAATCAAATTGTCATGACAGTTGAGAGTGGACATATTGGAGGAGTCCCTGCCGCGGGGGCAGCATTTGGCGGTGCATACAACCCTGAGTATGTCTCTGATATGGTTCGTCATTTTGATTTCTATGACGGTGGTGGCTTGGATGTCTGTTTCTTAGGTGCTGCAGAGGTCGACATGAACGGAAACTGTAATGTAAGTAAGTTCAAAAAGACGGTAGGACCTGGCGGTTTTATTAACATCGCATCCAACACACGGAAAGTAGTATTTTGTGGTACTTTAACAGCGGGTGGCCTTAAGACTGAAGTTAAAGATGGGCAGTTATTTATCCTAAATGAAGGAAGAAACAAAAAATATGTAAAACGTGTTCAACAAATAACTTTTAGTGGAGATTATGCAATTAAATCAGGTCAAACAGTCCTTTATGTGACTGAACGAGCAGTTTTCGAACTCCAGAAAGAGGGGGTTGTAATGACAGAAATTGCTCCAGGGATTGACCTTAAGACTCAGGTACTCGATGTAATTGACTTTGATGTAAAGGTCTCTCCAAAATTAAAAGTTATGGATTCAAGGATCTTCAGGGACTCATTAATGGGTCTCTCACTAGAATAATAATTATTAGGAGGAAAAAACAATGGCAAACGAATTCAAAAAGTATACTGGCTCCGAACTCAAGATTGGTATGACAGCAGAGCGCTCAAAGACAATAACAAAAGATGATATTGATTACTTTGGTAAAGTATCAACCGACACTAACCCTATGCATTTTGACGAGGAATACGCCTCAAAAACTCAGTTTGGTCGGTGCATAGCCCACGGAGTCATATCTTTAAGCTTATGCGGCTCTGTCCTTGGAATGGAACTTCCCGGGCTCGGTACTGTTCATTTAGCACAGGAAGTTACTTTCAAAAAACCGGTTTATCCCGGAGACGTAATAACAGCTCACTGCGAGATCATGGATATTCAATACAAAGAAAAAAAAGATTTTTACATTGTAAAAGTTAAACAGTGGGTTACAAATCAAAATGGAGACATTGTTACTGAAGGTATAGCGACTTGCATGCCTCCAAAAGCATGACCGTTTTAATCTTGTATTCAAGTTAGTTTAAATTCATAAAACATGGTTATATAGCAAATATTGAGGTGCAAAATTGCACCTCAATATTAATTGTTGCTGCGTGTGAAAAGCAAGCTTTACGGCTTTGCCTTGTCTGCCTCGACTAATTCTTTTACTGTTTTTTCGGCAAAGTCGATAAAGCCTCCGCAGCGGTGCAGATCCCCTGTCATCAGCTCACGACATGTGAGTGAGCCGTATTCGTTTTTAAATCGCTTTGTGAATTCCAACGTCATCTCTTTGATTTTTTCTTTTGCCACTTGGTCATTGTATTCGCTGTGATTGCAGTAGAGCCCTAAGCTTACAACAGCGCCGATTACTGCGCTGCAGTTTTCCCCTTGGTGCATGCCTCCTCCGAAGCCTCCGAGTGCTGCTCTTCCGATTTTCTCATCGAAGTTGCACACCTCGCTGCAGCAGGTAGCCACTATTTGGCCGCAGCTAAACCCCGCCAGATACATTTTGTATGCCATTTCCATGCTTGCCATATATATATTCCTCCTTTAATAAATATCAGTCTAAAATACCCAAGGTGACAATGCTCTCATTTGCACGAACTGACAAAGAGCCTGTTTGATACAGCAGCACGCTTTTATTTTCTGCTTTGTATTCCGACAGCTCATCGGAAAATGCATTTAATATTTTGCCTAAGCTGTCGTTTTTATTTAGTAAAGCTCCAACAGGATTGGCAGGATACCAAAAGCCGGAGTCGGCAGCTTTGTACTGCATTGTTTTTTCAATAATCTTTGGGTAGGCAATTCTCGGTATTGATGAATCTACGACACCCAGCCTGTGCAGAACTCTTATGACATCTCGGAGATATGCTTCTATCTCAGTTTCTGTCCAGAGTGCCATGCCTCCCCTCTCTATTATTATTGAGGGGATTTTGTAGTAGGCTGCGTGTGAAAATGCACTGCCTGTGTATGTATCTGCTGCCACCATATACTCTGCATCAACGGCTTCTGCCATGGCTTTTGAGGCTGATTTTAGCACTGCTGTGCCCATTGCCTGAAAGTATGAGTGCGGCAAAAGCTGCTCTCTGCCTCCCCCGCTGTGCAGGTCTATATGAAAAGCAGAGGGTTTAAGAAAATCTTCTGTTATAAAGTGGGCTAGCCTATGGGAAGCTGTTCCTTCTATATTTCCGGGAAATGTGCGATTTAGATTTTCTCCGTCTTCAGGTACTACATCTCTTGCGTGGACTGCAAATCCTCCCGGGTTTGCCACATGAATTATTGCAACTGTTCCCTTTATACTCTTTGGGTCTAAAATTATTGCTAGTCTTCTCGCTGTCTCTATCCCGCAGTATTCTTCGTTGTGAATACCTGCTGTAACAAGAACATTAGGGCCTTCGCTTGCGCCTTTTATTACGCTCACATACAGCTTTGTTTCAGTTTGAGGGACAGCGATAACTTTATTACTTATCGAAGCTTTGCCTATATCAAAAATGCTCATATGCTACTTTCCCCCTTTATTGATGCAGCTTTAATCAGGGTTTTTGTGTACTCATTTTCCGGAGCTTTTATAACTTTTGATGAAGGCCCGTATTCTACGCACTTTCCGTTTTTCATTACCATTATCCTGTCGCAAAATCCACTCACGAGGGCAATGTCGTGTGAAATGAATATAATGCTCATGTTGTTTGACTTAACAAGCGAACGAAGCAGCTCTACGATTCCTGCCTGTACCGTGACATCAAGTGCGCTTGTGGCTTCATCGCAAATAAGCAGCTGCGGGTCACATGCTATTGCTCTTGCGATTGCAGACCTCTGGCACTGACCTCCCGAAAGCTGAAACGGGTATCTGTCTGCAAGTTCCGTGTTAAGCCCGACTCTTATCATAAGCGCATTGATTCTTTTGTCTATTTCATCACTTTGCCTTATTCCGGCTAAGTTTTTTATTGCATCTTTTATGCTTGACCTTATTGTCTTGCGGGGATCAAAGGAGGATACCGGATTCTGGAAAACCATTTGTGCCTTCGTGTACAGGCAGAGCAGTTCTTTTTTCTTATAGTCTGCTATGTTCTTAGTACCGATTCTTATGCTGCCCTCGTTCGGAGTTTCAAGTCTTATTAGCTGCCTTGCAAGGGTGCTTTTGCCCGAGCCGGATTCGCCGACTATGCCGAGTATTTCTCCTTTTTCAAGCTCAAAGCTAATACCGCTCACAGCGTCAACTTTTCGATCCCCTACTTTATATTGCTTTATTATGCTATTTGCCTCGAGTAGCGTCTCTGTTTTTTCCCTTTCCCTTTGCCCTGCCTCTATACGCGGCACATCAGCTAAGAGCGATTTTGTGTAGTCATTTTTTGGCTGGCCCAGCACTACCCCGGTATCTCCGAATTCGACTATTTTACCAGCGTGCATAATTGCTATTTTGTCTGCCACTTTTTCTGCCACTGCAATATTGTGCGTAACCAGCAATACCGCAACCTTGAAGTTTTTCTTAAGCAGCAGAAGCTCTTCAACTACTTGTAGCTGGCTGACCACATCGAGGGCGCTTGTGGGCTCGTCTGCCAAAATGAGTTTTGGCTCCATTACCATTGCAAGGGCAATCGCCACTCTTTGGCACATTCCGCCCGATAGCTCAAAGGGGCAGCTTTCCAAAATTCTGTCTGCATCTGAAAGCCCGAGCTTATAAAAGCAGTCTTTTATTAGCCTTAGTGCCTCTGCGTCAGATACATCCTTGTGGCTTTTTATTGTCTCCAAAAATTGCTTTTTTATTTTCCTGATGGGATTCATTGAGGTCTGAGGGTTTTGAAACACTGTGCACA
This sequence comes from Oscillospiraceae bacterium, assembly GCA_012513005.1. Lineage (GTDB taxonomy): Bacteria > Bacillota > Clostridia > Oscillospirales > Oscillospiraceae > Scatomorpha. The sequence continues at coordinate 4,020 of JAAZCZ010000034.1, forward strand.
GGTCGTTGCCGAGGAGCCTTCTGCGCTCCTCCTGCTTTAGGCTCAGCATATCGTTTCCGTTAAATATTATTTTTCCGCTACTTACCTTTACATGAGATGATTTTAACCCCATCACAGACTTAATAACTGTAGATTTACCTGAGCCTGACTCCCCCACTAGAGCCAGTATTTCACCTTGCTCTATGCTTAAGCTTATGTTTTGCAGGACCTTCGTTCCCCAGTATCCTGCACTCATGTTTTCTATTTTTAATATACTCAACGCTTTGCCTCACTTTCCAGACGCACATCCAGCCTGTCTCTTAGGGCATCGCCTAAATAGTTGAATATCATTACTGTGAATACAAGGGCAAGTGCAGGATACAACACCGCCCAAGGCGCTGTTGCCAGCATGCCGCGGGCTTCGCTTATCATTGAGCCCCATTCGGCTTGCGGCAGTTTAACTCCGAGCCCCAAGAACGAAAGTCCTGCAAATCCCAGCATTACCGTTCCTACCTGCGTTGTTGCAAAAGTGAGCAGAGATGAAAAAATATTGTGCGTGATGTACTTTGTTAATATTTCAAAATCACTGCAGCCGGAAAGACCTGCTGCAGAAATAAATTCTTCTCGTTTAATTGATATCACCCTGCTTCTTGCGAGGCGCGCGTACGGAGTCCAGCTTGCAAAGCCGAGAGCTATCATCGCATTTAACATTCCTCCACCGAGCACTCCGGCAACAGCTATTGCCAAAATCATCTGTGGAAATGCCATGATACCGTCTATTATTCTCATGACAATACCGTCTGCAATTCCGCTGTAATATCCGCAGAGCATACCTACAACAGAGCCGAAAACAGCTGTTATCAGCACAAGTACCAGCGCACTGAATATGCTTGTTTTGGCTCCTGCCAGCACTCTTGACAAAACACATCTGCCCAAGGAGTCTGTGCCGAGAGGAAACTTTGCAGAGGGTGCTTCTCCGACTCTTAGTACATTGGTTGCATTGGGGTCATTAGGTGCTATTTCTTTGGCTATTAGGCTTATTAAAATAAGTGCTAGTGCCAAGGCGAGAAATATATACAGCCAGACTGATTTTTTTGTCTTTTTCATGTATCTTCTCCCCTCAGCTGTCTGTAACTCTGGGGTCAAATACTCTGTATGCCAAATCAGTTGCTAAATTTATTACAACATAAATTACGGCTATGTATATTACGAACCCCTGTATTACCGGATAGTCACGGGAAGTGATTGCATCCATAACCAGTTTTCCGACACCCGGCCACTGGAATATTGATTCTATTACAACGCTACCTGCAAATAATGCTCCCACGGAAAACCCCACTACTGTGATTATTGAGAGCATGGAGTTGTGCAGTACATCTCTTATCAAAATAATCTTGCTGTGCACACCACGGGCTTGGGCGCCTACTACATAATCAGATCCAAGCTGCTCTAGCACCTCAGCTCTAACCTGCTTAATAAATTTACCGCATATCGGCAGTGCAAGGGCTATTGTGGGCAGTATTAGCCCCTCCACGCTGTTTTTTGCCAGCACGGGTAAGACTTTCAGATGGATGCAGAAAAAGTATATGAGTAAAAGGGCAAGCAAAAACGAAGGCACGGCATTTGCCAAGAATGTGAAAAACCTAAGCACATAATCAGCTACCGAATTTTGCCTGACAGCAGACCAAATGCCAAGCGGTATTGAAATTATGAGCGAGAGAATTAGCGCTGAAGCTGCAACCATTGAGGTTTTGCCCATAGCTTCCCAGAGCAGTTTTGATACCGGTCGATCATTTGCATAGCTTTTTCCGAGGTCTCCTTGCAGGAAACCTAAGAACCAGCCGGCGTATCGCACTACAAAGGGCTTATCAAGACCCATTTCCTCGCGAGTTGCCTTGAGCACTTCCTCTGTCGGCACTATGCCCTTGGAAATCAGTTTTTTCTGAGCAGGATCTCCGGGGGCTATGTACATTAGAGAAAAGGCTACAAAAGTGATTATGAGTAGTATCGGGATTAGCCTCAGCAGTCGCTTGCCTATGTATTTAAGCATAGTTATCTCCAAATTCTAAAGCGGTGCGGCAGTGTGCCGCACCGCCTTTTGCGTGAGCGTTATTATTTTACTTTATCTGTTGCGGCATTTAGGAAGTAGAAGCTCACAGGATTTTTCTCGTTGCAATTCACAACTCCGTTGTGCATGCACGTGGTTTTATTGAGCAGTGCGATAAAGCCCATTGCCTCTTCGTCTATTATTATTTTCTGCATCTGTATTGCAAGCTCTGCACGCTTTGCTGTGTCTGTCTCTGAATACAGCTTTTCAAGCAGTTCTTTTGCCTCTTTGCTTTCAAATCCCGCTGCTGTGTAGTTGCCGCCGCCTACTACACGGTTCATAAAATAGTACGGGTCGGCTGACGGGTTTGCTATCATGCAGTACATTGCAATGTCATAGTCTTTGGTCGTTAGGTAGGTTGCATCCGGGTTTTCCGAAACGCTGAGTTTTGCTTTTATGCCGACAGCTTTTAGTTGCTCCTGCATTAGCAGTACAATCTTGTCGATTGAACGAGCGGCATAGTATGCAATGTCTAATTCAAGTTCCTTGCCGTTTTTGGCGTAGTAGCCTTCGGCGTTAAGCTCGTATCCCAAGCCCTCTATTAAAGCTTTTGCAGCAGCCGGGTCGTACTTTTTCTTTTCGACTTTGCCGTAGGCTGTGTCAGGTCCGTATGCACCGATTGTGGGGCTTGCCAGACCTGCCAGCAGCTTGACTATTGCATCATGGTCTATTGCCATGTTAAATGCTGCTCTGAGATCTTTATCCGGCATCCGGGTTTGGTTAAAATAGTAGTAGTAGAGTCTTGAAGCCGGAGTCTTTACAACTGTGTACTTGTCTGTTGCGGACTCAAACAGCTTAAGGTCGTTTGTGGTGGGTCCTATAAATGCGTCAACTTCACCGTTTTGGAATGCAAGGGATAGTGTGTCGGCATCGGCAACATAGATGCCTTCAACTCCTGAGAGCTTGACCTCGCCTGCCCAATATTTTTCGTTTTTCACACACTTTGTTGAAACACCGGGCTTAAACTCGCTCAGAACAAAAGGTCCTGTGAAAATTGCGCCCTTTTCGAAGTCTGCGCCTTCTTCAAGTTTTACCATTGAATAGTACACAGAGGTGAGTTCGTTCGTCATTGTTGTGAGCGGTTTTGGTGTTGTTATTGTGAAAACGGTCGGGCTTTTAACTTCGAATGTTGCTTCCTTGAGTGCGACTGCGTTTTCATTTACTTCCGGTGCGCGCTTTAAGCATGCAACTGCCCGCTCTGCATCTAACTTTGTTCCGTCTGAGAATGTGACATCGTCTCTAAGCTCAATTGTCCATGTCTTGCCGTCGGCAACAGCCGATTTTGCCAGCCAGGGGACAACTGAATACTCATCGTTTATTCGGAAAAGTGTTTCGGACATGCCGAGTGCAGATGTCCACCATCCGCAGGAGTTTTTTGCCGGGTCTAAGCTCGTGTAGTCTTTTGCGAACAAGTCTGCAATTTTGACTATCTTCGGCTCTGCGGGTGTTTCTGTCTTCGGCGCTTCGCTGCTCGGCGCTGTTGGCTTCGTCTGAGCGCAGCCTGCCAAAGTCCCCAGGAGCAGTACTGCCACTAATAGCAGTGCAAGTAGTTTTTTCATCTTGTCCTCCCTATTTTTTTATTTTTCCGCGCAAATTATAAAACCCGGTTTTGAAGCATTGTTTATTTTTTCTTCCTCGCTCCAAAGCGAGTCTGACGCCTTTGTGTCTGTGTAGACTGTTGTTGCACCGAGGTCAAGCAGTGTCAGCATATCCCAATGAGGTCGCCTTATGACACTCATAGGTAGCTTGCGGCTTATTTCTTCCATTTTCGCACCGTCTTCGTAGGTCTCAAAATCCTCTACACCAAGCTTAACTACATTGAGGTGATCATTTAAAAATCCCTGTTTTGCATTTTCATCAAAGAGGTAATGATACCAGTTTGCATCAAAGTTAATTAGTTTTCCCCCGGGTCTTAGGACTCTGAGCCACTCGCTATATGCTTTTGCGGGATCCTCAAGATTCCAAGTAAGGTTTCTGGAAACGACAACATCAAAGCTACAGTCGGGAAATTCTAAGTTCTGAGCGTCCATTTTTCTAAATTCAATACGCTCTTTTAGGCTTCCTGCGTTTTGCTTAGCCTCGTTTAGCATAGCTTCGGTGTAGTCTACTGCTGTTACTTTGTGGCCTCTTCTTGAAAGAATAATAGCAAAAAAGCCCGGCCCCGTGCCGACATCAAGAATTCTTTGGCACCCGTTTTCGCAGTATGGAAAAAACGAAGTCAGCCTATTTGCCCAAACATTATCCCAGCCGTTTGAAAGGTTTCTCTCCACAACATCAGTGTAGGAGGGCGCACGCTTTGTCCAATAGCATTCTATTTGATTAAGAAGTGTTTCCATTTGGCCTTTTTCTCTCCAAATTTATTATCAGCAAATCTCTTGATATTCTATGGCTATAATATGCAAATATTAAAAGAATAATAAGAATTACTTATTTAATCATAGCTTATTTGCATAGGTCTGCGCAAGCCCCCCGGGGGGATATGAAAACGCAAAAATGAGACAGTTTTGGCGATAAATATGACTAAAAATAGTTATACAAAAGCATAAGCAGCACAGAATACTTCTGCGCTGCTTGTAGTTTGGGGTTTTATAGCTATTCTCTTTAGTTATTAAAAGAGTTTTAGGTGCTCTGCTAATATTTTGGCTCCGATTAAAATCAGGATAATTCCGCCTGCCAGCTCTGCTTTTGATTTGTACTTGCTTCCGAAAACATTGCCGACGACAAGCCCCAAGGCAGACAGGGTGAATGTTGTTACGCCTATGGATGTGGCAGCGTATATTATGCTAACCTTTAATATCGCCA
>JAAZCZ010000035.1 GCA_012513005.1 Oscillospiraceae bacterium
GCCTGCATGAACATTTGGGCAGCTTATGTTGACCTCAACAATACCAACCTGCTCCTGCGCCGATAGCCTCTGTGCTGCATAAACATAGTCCGAAACAGAAAACCCGCTTATGTTGGCAATGACTTTTTTGTTATAGCAGGCTTTTAATTTGGGCAGCTCCTCGTCTATGACAGCCGAAACACCCGGGTTTTGCAGCCCGATTGCGTTTAGCATACCGGCGGGACACTCAGCAATCCGAGGCAGCTCGTTTCCGTATCTCGCACTGCGTGTAGTGCCTTTTAGTGCAATACTACCCAAGCAGTTAATATCGAATATAGAGGCAAACTCATGCCCGTAGCCAAAGGTACCGCTGGCAGGTATAACCGGGTTAGCGAGACTAAGCCCGGAAAGCTCTATCTTAGTGTTTGCCATAATAAATCCTCCGAATAAAACACAGGTCCGTCCTTGCAGACGCGTCTGGAACCGTTTTTAGTCTCAATACTGCAGCCCATGCAGGCTCCGAAGCCACAGCCTAAACGAGCCTCCAAGCTATACTGACCGCCCGTTTTAGATTTTTCGCAAAGAGCCCTCATCATAGGCAAAGGTCCGCATGAATACACATAGCTATAATCCTTTGGCAGGGCAGAAACAGCGTTACCAAAAGTTCCTAAGCTCCCGTCATCAGTGGCAACAATGATTTCTATTCCCAAGCTCTCAAACTCAGATATCAAAAAAGCATCATCAGCAGTAGAAAAACCCAAAACTGCAACAGGGGAAACACCGGCTGCTATTAGTGCCTCTGCAAGCCCAAATAAAGGGGAGGCGCCCGTGCCGCCGCCTACCAAAAGAGGTCTTTCGCCGGCGGTATTAAGGTCAAAGCCGTTTCCAAGCCCGCATAAAACATCAAAACAGGTGCCGCAAGGCAGCGAGCTTAGCATCTGCGTGCCTTTACCGACAGTCTTATAGTAGGCAGAAAATGAGCTCTTCGTAAAAGAGCAGACAGAAAAAGGTCTGCGCAAAAAGCACTCCGGCAAACTAATATTAAAAAACTGACCGGGCGAACTAAACTTGGGGTTTTCGCCCTCAAACTCAAGGTAGTAGGTGTTATTTGCCACTTTGTTATTTCTGACAATCGTAAACCTGCCCTGTTTCATGCTCTGTAAACCACCTTTCCGTCATAAACTGTCATGATGCACTTGCCATAAACCTCCATACCTTCAAACGGCGTGCTTTTGCCCATAGACAAAAACTCATCTGGTGAGATTTCATATTTTTCATTGGTATTAAAAACCGTAAAATCGGAAGGGCGCAAAGATAAGCCGAACCTAATTCGAGGAGAAATTGCCATCAGCCAAACGAGCTTTTCAAGACTAATAATCCCGGGCATAACTAGATGAGTAAAAAGTAGGGGAAAAGCAGTTTCAAGCCCGGTAATGCCAAAGGCACTCCCTTTTAGACCGCGGCTTTTTTCCTCCGCAGAGTGCGGGGCATGGTCAGTTGCAATCATGTCTATTGTGCCGTCTAAAAGCCCATCAATCAGAGCCTGTCTGTCATCAGGCGAGCGTAGCGGAGGATTCATCTTAAACCTGCCCTCATCCTTTAACATGCTGTCATCTAGTAAAAGATAATGCGGGGCAGTCTCGCAGCTCACATTAATTCCCATAGCCTTTGCCTCACGAATAAGAGAAACACTCTCCTTGCAGGAAATATGGCAGACGTGATAGCTGCACCCGGTCTTTTTGGATAGGGCAATATCCCGCTTAACCTGACGCCACTCACTCTCAGAGGATATTCCGGCATGAGAATTTCTTTGCGCATAAGACCCTGCGTGTATATATCCGCCGTGCAGCAGCTCATTGACCTCGCAGTGTGCCGCTATAATCTTATTAAGAGACTTAGCTTTATGCATAGCAGATAGCATAAGTGCTTCACTTTGCACGCCTCTGCCGTCATCAGAAAAAGCCGAAACATATGGGCTCATTTCTTCCATATCGGAAAGCTCTTTGCCCATCTCAGCAGCAGTAATAGCCCCATAAGGCAAAACCTCAACAGCAGCATTACGACTTATGATATCAGTCTGAATACGCAGGTTTTGCAGGCTATTCGGCACAGGGTTTAAATTAGGCATAGGCAAAACAGTAGTAAAGCCTCCGCGGGCAGCTGCCATTGAGCCTGTTTTAATAGTCTCCTTATAAGAAAAACCCGGCTCACGCAGATGAACATGAACATCTGCAAAACCGGGCAATATAACTGCATTATTAATTTTTATGACATCGGCATCAGAAGTAAAAAGGGAAGAGGAAACAAGCTCGGCGCGATCACCCGAAACGACAATCGCCTTATCTGCTCCGCCTGCAAAGGCATCCTGATATTTTCCGCAAACTACAATTTTTTCCATACTCTCTCCCAATCCGGGCAAGAAAAAAGCCTTGTGAACTTCACAAGACTACAGACACAGAAAAAGAGCCAAGCTCCAACCTGCGCGTTTTCATCTTGCCGACATCTCTGTGCCGCTTAAAGATGTTATTATAATAATCCATTAACAAATTTTTGTCAATATAATCTGCGCAGATAATTAAAGTCAAATACTCCAAAAATCCGGGTTTTAAGTCAATTGTTTTTGCCACATTTTAAACAGCTATTTAACCTTCCGAGAGCCGTCTTTATTAAAAACCCGCCTAAGAGAAACTTCAACCGGAATAATACTGCCTAAAAGAAAAGCAAGTTGAACAAAAACAAGACGCACGCCCCAAAACCCCACAAACTTTATTTCGTGGCCAAACAGAAAAAGCATAACAATAGCTGATGGCGCAAGAAGTATTAAGCCCACCACAAACCAGAGCTTGCCTGCTGTTTTGTGAGCAAATTCCCAAGTATCACGATTTTTCGTGGACAAATTTGTCCTGTAACCGTAAGAGCTGTTAATATCCTTTGGCGCAGCGGTCATAAACTTCTTTCCGAAAAATGTCATTATAGCCGGTATCATTAGACAAAAGAAAAACATATAAATCCAAAAAGCTATCATAAATCACCTAAAAAACAGTCCAAAAGATTCCAAACAGACAGACTTGCGAGGTTTGACTACCGTCTAAAACTACACGACTCTCAAACCTTTGGCTTCATCTGCTGCCCTTGCCTCTGGTTTGACTACCATCTAAAAC
>JAAZCZ010000036.1 GCA_012513005.1 Oscillospiraceae bacterium
ATTGTTTGAGAGTCGTGTAGTTTTAGATGGTAGTCAAATTGTCTTAAAAAATTGGCAAAATATTCGAAATTTTATTCGGATTTTTGGGGTATATGCCTTTAATTATCCGCTTAGATAATATTGACAAAAATTTGTTAATAGATTATTATAATAACATCTTTAAGCGGCACAGAGATGTCGGCAAGATGAAAACACACAGTTTGGGCAGTTTGCTCTGCTTTTCTGTGTCTGTAGTCTTGTGAAGTTCACAAGGCTTTTTTCTTGCCCGAATTGGGAGAGAGTATGGAAAAAATTGTAGTTTGCGGAGAGAATAAATACAAGTTTGCAGGTATGGAGGATAAGGCGATTGTTGTTTCGGATGATCGCACCGAGCTTGTTTCATCTTCCCTTTTTGCTGCTGATGCCGATGTTATAAAAATTAATAATGCAGTTATATTGCCCGGTTTTGCAGATGTTCATGTTCATCTGCGTGAGCCGGGTTTTTCTTATAAGGAGACTATAAAAACAGGCACAATGGCGGCAGCCCGCGGCGGCTACACTACCGTTTGCACAATGCCGAACTTAAAGCCTGTGCCAGACAGCGCTTTGCATCTTAAAGCTCAGACTGAGATTATTTCTCGTGATGCCGTTATTGAGGTTTTGCCTTACGGGGCTATTACCGTTAATGAGATGGGTGAAAATCTCTCAGACATGGATAAAATGAGCCCCTTTGTTGCGGCTTTTTCCGATGACGGCAGAGGCGTGCAGACAGAAGAAATAATGCTCAAAGCTATGCAAAAAGCCAAGTCTCTTAACAAGATAATAGCAGCACACTGCGAGGTTAATGAGCTTCTTCATGGTGGATATATTCACGCCGGAGATTATGCTGCAAAGAATAATCATGCCGGAATTTCCTCTCAAAGTGAGTGGCAGCAGGTTAAACGGGATATTGAGCTTGCAAAGAAAACAGGCTGCGCCTATCATGTTTGCCATATTTCCTGCCGTGAGAGCGTTTCTCTTATCCGTGAGGCTAAGGCAGAGGGTGTGAATATTAGCTGCGAGACTGCCCCGCATTATCTTATTTTAGATGACAGCATGTTAAAAGAGGATGGCAGGTTTAAGATGAATCCTCCGCTACGCTCGCCTGATGACAGACAGGCACTTATTGAGGGCATGTTAGACGGCACAATTGATATGATTGCAACTGACCATGCCCCGCACTCTGCGGAGGAAAAAAGCCGCGGGCTAAAGGGCAGTGCTTTCGGTATAACAGGTCTTGAAACTGCTTTTCCTGTACTTTTTACTCAGCTTGTTATGCCGGGGATAATAAGCCTTGAAAAGCTCGTATGGCTTATGGCAATTTCTCCGCGAATTCGTTTTGAAATACCTCTTCGTGAAAACGATTTTACGGTTTTTGTAATTAACGAAGAATATGAAGTATCAGCCTGCGACTTTTTGACTATGGGAAAAAGCACTCCCTTTGAAGGTATGAAGGTTTTTGGCAGATGCATTATGACAGTTTATGACGGGAAGGTGGTTTACAGGGCATGAGGCAGGGAAATTTCACGATTATAAAAAATGAAAAAGTGGCAAACAACACATACTTTATTGAGTTTGCGGGCGAAAACCCCGAATTTAGTTCTCCCGGACAGTTTTTTAATATTAGCTTACCCGAGCATTTTTTGCGCAGACCCTTTTCTGTCTGCACTTTTTCAGGCAGCACATTTTCTGCATATTATAAGACAGTCGGCAAGGGAACTTCTTTGCTCAGCAGCCTTTCTGTCGGCACCCATCTTGATGTTTTAAGCGGACTTGGAAACGGCTTTAACATCAAAAATGCCGGTGCAAGACCTGTTCTTGTAGGCGGCGGCACAGGTGCCTCCCCTTTATTCGGGCTTGCAAAGGCACTGACAGACGCCGATATTACCCCCGTTGCAGTTTTGGGCTTCGCTACTGCTGCGGATGCTTTTTTGATATCACAGTTTGAAGATTTGGGTATAGAGCTTATTGTTGCCACAGATGACGGCAGCTTGGGCATTTGCGGCAACGCGGTTTCCGCACTGCCGACTGATTACAGTTATGTTTATTCCTGCGGACCTCTGCCTATGATGAGAGCGCTGCACTTAGCTTCTAAAACCGAGGGTCAGTACAGCTTGGAGGCTCGTTTGGGCTGCGGTTTCGGAGCTTGCATGGGCTGCAGTATTGAGACTAAAAACGGTCCTCGGCGCGTCTGCAAGGACGGACCTGTATTTTATTCGGAGGATTTATTATGGCAAACACTAGTATAGAGCTTTGCGGGCTTAGTCTTAATAACCCTGTTATACCTGCCAGCGGATGCTTTGGTTACGGGCATGAGTTTGCCTCTATATTCGATATTAACTGCTTGGGTAGTATTGCACTAAAAGGCACTACACCGGAAGCAAGATTCGGAAATGAGCTGCCCCGTATAGCAGAGTGCCACGCCGGTTTGCTAAACGCCATCGGTCTGCAAAACCCGGGTGTTGAGGCTGTTATTAACGAGGAGCTGCCCAAATTAAATGCCTGCTATAACAAAAAAGTCATTGCCAACATAAGCGGGTTTTCTGTTTCGGACTATGTTTATGCAGCACAGAGGCTATCGGCGCAGGAGCAGGTTGGTATTGTTGAGGTCAACATAAGCTGCCCAAATGTTCATGCAGGC
>JAAZCZ010000037.1 GCA_012513005.1 Oscillospiraceae bacterium
CTGCCTCTCTTCTTCCTTACTAAGTTTGATTTTTTTCGGCGGTATCCATGTGTCAGTTGCAGGATCATATGTGAATTTTAGCAACACAAGTATGTCATTTATTTCCTGCTTAACCTTTGCCACATTCACTGTGAGTCTCTGGCTGCGCAGCTTCATATCATACTGTGCTTCCTTGACTACTTCCCAGTTGCTCTTTCTTATAAACTTGCCCTCAACCTTGGCATATCCGCCTTCCGGCATAGCAAAGCTGTAGGCTGTGCCGCTGTTATTCTCCTTGGAATATGAAACAGCGTTTCCGTCTTTGTCTGTGACTGTAAGCACGCTCATAGCGTAGCCCTCGTCCATTGTAACTCCGATTACCACTTTATCTCCGCTTGCAGCTTTGATGGGGGTTGCGGTTAATCTGCCGCCCTCATTAGAGACCACGCAGACATTTGCTTCAGGATTTTGTGTCTGCCAGTCATCAGTCGGCTCAAAGCTCGCTCTGATTACAGTATTCTTGGCTTTGGCGTTAACGGGGTCACTAAGCTCTCCGCTTTTGAGAGGCATAGTCATTGTGTAGACTGTGCCGTCATCGTTCGGAGTCAATACGACATCGTTTCCGTCTTCATCTAAGGCGACTATGCTCTTTAGCTTATATCCCGGCTCGGGTGTGACTGTGAAGCCGACTTCCTGCCCCGCTGCGGGGTTTAGGTTTGCCGTTGTGACAACTCCGCCTGTGCCGTCTGTTATGGTGAGGAGCATGTAGTCTGTCTCGTCGTAGTATGAGTTTTCCATCTTGCTGATAATTGCAAGATCCTCGTTGACTATTTTCAGGTACTCAAAGCCGCTCTCTAGCGATGTTGTGGCGCTTTCTATATATTCCAGCACCTCGGGCAGATTGTCCATGGCGTAGTCTATTCTGCCTGATATCTCATTGATTGCCTCGTAGGTCTTGTCTATTGTCTCGATTGTCTTCTTTGACAGGTAGTCCATGTCGTCAAAGGCAGCGCCCATGTATGACGATATGCCAGTGAGCCTGGCAGCGAAAGACGCCGATGAGGCTTCAGCCGTGCCGAGCGCCTTATTCATAAGGTCGTGCAGTATATTAAGCTGCTTAACTAGGTTTTCAGCCGAGCCTGCTGTTAAATCTATTTCCAAATATGGCTCCATCTGCCCGACTATGCCGCCGACATCCATTCTGCCTTTTACCGTGCCTGTGTTGTTGCAGCCCTGCATATAGCCCGACTGTCTGCCGGCTATTCCGCCTATGTTGACGCCCAAGCGGTCGTAGCCCACGCCGCCGACATTGGTGCAGGAGCGAAGTACTCCGGTGTTAAAGCCGACTATGCCGCCTATTGCATTTAGCCTCGCCGGCTCCGTGAGCTGATTTAAGTCCAGCTGCTGGACATTGATTTCAAGCTTGGGTGTGTTTTCGCTGTTTCTGTATATTGTGTTTACATCGCCCGAGTTTGTGCACTGGCGCACAGTGCCGAGGTTCTGCCCCACTATGCCGCCCACAAAACGGTCTCCGCCGACATAGCCGAAGATGCGGCAGGATTCGATTGTGCCTGTCTTTTCGTTTGTGCCCGCAATTGCGCCGATTGAGGCTATGCCCTCAACGTTTCCGCTGAATGTGCAGCCTGAAATTGTGCCGAAGTTGTTGCCGACTATGCCGCCTATGTGCTCACCGGTTCCGCCGGGGGTGACGGTACCTTCAACTGTGAGGTTTCTGATGCGACCCTTTTCGCTTACATACCTGAAAAGTCCTGTGTGGGATGCGTTGCCCGAGATTGTGAGACCTGATATCTTATGCCCGCCGCCGTCGAAGGTGCCGCCGAAGACAGGTATAACGAGCCCGGGCTCGTTTGAAAGATCCAGGTCTGCTGTGAGTATTACATTAACTCCCTCAGAAAAGCTGTCTATTGCACAGCGTGCAGCTAAGTCTTTTAGGTCCGCTACGCTTCGCACATAGAATGACCCGCCCTTTTCCGTAAGCAGAGTCGGCACCGCCGCAATGTGGGCAGGTACTTCGCTTTCGTTGCTGCCGGCAGCTATTACCTCCTCTGCCAGCACTCCCAGACCGCTCATCTGCGATGCTATTATGAGAAGCGCCAAAGCTGTCGCCAATATGCGCTTTTTCCCGTTTTTCACCCTATTTATCCCCCATGTTTTAATTACAATTCCTCGGGCGGCTCTAACAGCTCAATTTCGCTCTCAGCCTCGCCCATTTCGAGCACTGCCGAAACAGAGCCCTTAAAGCTTCCTCTTACATCTGCGTCAATATATCCGGAAATGTGTCCTTTTACCCTACCGTTTAATACTATAGAAATTTGATCTGCCTCGGTTCTGACCGGTCTTTTTATGCTAAATCCTGTTTTTTCTATAAGAATATCGCCCAAAAGCAGTATCTGCGGCAAAACTCCCATTACTATTATAAGAGATATAATAGTTCCTCTGCCCAAGCAGAAGCCTATTGAGGAAACAGTGTTATCAGAGGTCAAAAAGCCTATGATAAGTCCTGCACTCGACATCATTGAGCCTGATGTGATAATAGTGGGAAATGCCTGGTTTAGCGCCTTTATCATAGCCTCGCGAATAGGCATTTTGGTTTTTAAATCCAAGTACCTGGTGGAAATTATTATTGCATAGTCGACGTTTGCACCCATCTGTATCGCCGAAACAATTAGGTATGAGATAAAGAATAGGTTCTTGCCCGTCAAAAACGGCACCGAGAAGTTTATCCAAATACTCGCCTGTATGCACAGAAGCAGCAGCATAGGAAGTCCGACAGAGCGCAGATTTATAACCAGTACGATAAAGACAAAGAGAGCAGATAAAATGCTTATCATGACATTGTCGTTTGAAAACGCATCCTTCATCTCTTTGTTGTTGAGTGAGTTTCCGACTATATATGCTTCGCTGTAATACTTTGTCGTTACCGAGCGAATTGTCTCTAAGAACTTAAATGTCTCGGGAGATTCCTCGGGCAGGTTCATATAAATGAGCATTCTGGAATAGCTCTTGCCCTCTAGCTGTTTTCTGCCGTAGCTGAGCTCTTCGTATAATTCGTTTACCTTGGCGTCGTTTTCGCGGTCTAATTTAATAAAGCCCGCCTGCTTCTGCTGATAAAGATATGTGAATATATCGATTAGCGGCACTGCATAGTCATCTAGGTTGGAGACTATCTTGCCATACTGCTTATCGCTCACGGCATAGCCTGTGTATAGAGCGCGGCTCTCGTCGTAGGCAATGTTGGCAATGTCCGAAAACTGCCTCGGGTTTATCTTGCTTGTGAGCGTGTATCCGCCGATTGCAGGAATGTTTGCAAGCCCCATTGCGGATTTAATTTCGCTGTATGCAGACAAATCGTTTAGAAGTGCCGCTTCCTTGTCGTAGTCGCCGCTCGGAATAACAAGGGCAGTTAAGTTCTCCACTCCGAAGGTCTTGTCAATGAGCTTCTGAGCTGTCTTCATCTCGTTTTGCTTAATTGTGTCCAAGGTCGAGTAGCCGTAGACATAGGGGCAGCGATTTGAAAACACAAAGGCGGCAATTACAACCACAACAAAAACAGCGGGAATAATATATCGGGTTTTAATTACAAACTTGCCCCAGCCGCTTATGTCTTTGATAAAGTTCCTGTGGTGTGTGCGGTCGATTGCCTTTGAAAAGAGTAGCAGCAGCCCCGGCATTAGGAATATTACGCAGAACATGCTGATGAAAATTGCCTTTATGAGAACTATGCCTATATCTGCACCGAGCTTAAACTGCATCAGTGTAAGTGCCACAAGCCCCGCAATAGTAGTGAGGCTCGATGCTGCAATTTCGCTTATAGCAGGACCGAGTGCCGCTATAACAGCCTCTCGCGGCTCGTTTGACTTTCGCTCTTCTGTGTATCTGTGGCTTAGAATAATTGCATAGTCAACAGCAAGTGCCAGCTGCAATATTACGCAGATTGACTTTGTAATATATGAGATTGTGCCGAAAATAAAGTTTGTGCCGACATTGAGCAGCGCCGCCATGCCGAATGTAATCAGCAA
>JAAZCZ010000038.1 GCA_012513005.1 Oscillospiraceae bacterium
AAAGCGGTGAAGCATTTTACAACTTTCGTACAGAGCGGAATTCCAAACTTTTAAATTTGCGAGGATTAAGTGATAAAGATGAATTGCAAAGAGAGCTTGAAAACATTTCTTACGAAATGAATAATCTTCAAGTAAATGAAGTAAAAAAAGAGTATAGAAAAATCGTAAAATCCTTTGGGGTGGACACAGCGATTCTTACGGGAAGCTTAGTCACCAGTTTTTTTACTGGTGGATTAACTTTAATAGGAGCTGCTGGTGCATTAGCAAAGGGCGGTATGGATTATGTGAAATATTTGAACGAAGTGAAGGAAAACAACGGTTACTTCTTGTGGAAGTTAAATCGTTAGTTAAAATAATTTAAGAGTTGCCGTTGGCAGCTCTTTTTTCTTGCCCAAAGGAGGTGTTATTATCGCTACCACAAGACTTATTGCCATGCACCAAAACAAAGGAAAATCCATTGCAGATTGCCTTGCCGACCGCACCGATTATGCCAAAAACCCCGACAAAACAAAGGACGGTGAACTGCTATCCTCTTACGAGTGCGACCCAAGAACAGTACAAGGCGAGTTTATGCTATCTAAGCGGCAGTATGATGATATTACAGGCAGAAAACAAGCAAGCAATGTCATTGCCTATCAGATACGGCAAGCCTTTAAGCCCGGGGAAATATCCCCTGAGCTTGCTAATAAAATCGGCTATGAACTCGGCATGAGCTTCACCAAAGGCAACCACGCTTTTATCGTTGCCACCCACGTTGACAAATCTCATATCCATAATCATATTATCTTCAATTCCACCTCTCTTGACTGCTCAAAAAAGTTTAGAGATTTTATCAGAAGTGGCAAGGCTCTTGCTCAAATATCTGACCGTCTTTGCCTTGAAAACGGGCTTTCCATTATCGAAAACCCCAAACGCTCCAAAGGGCATTATGGCAAGTGGCTTGGCGATGAAAAGCCCCTATCTCACTCCGATAAACTAAGACAGACCATAGATGAGATGCTTGCCCAAAAGCCTAAAACCTTGGATGCTTTTTTACAGCTCATGCAGGGTGCAGGCTATGAAATAAAAAGCGGTAAGCACTACGCTTTTAAGGGTGCAGAGCAAAAGAAATTTATACGCTTGCATTCTCTTGGTGAGGGCTATTCGGAAGATGAAATTAAAGCGGTCATTGAGGGCAAAGCCCCACAAAGAGAAGTCAAAAAGACCGTTGCCAAACAACCGAAAAGGCAAGAAAAATCCGTCAATCTCCTTGTGGATATACAGGCAAAATTACAACAAGGCAAGGGCAAAGGCTACGAGCAGTGGGCGAAGATTTTCAACCTCAAGCAGATGGCACAGACCGTCAATTTCCTGCAAGAGCATAAGCTCCTTGCCTATTCCGATTTAGAGGAAAAGGCAAAGATATGTACCGCCACTTTTGACGAGCTGAACACGCAAATTAAGACTGCCGAAAAGCGTATGGCAGAAATACAAGTGCTGAAAAAGCACATTATCAACTATGCCAAAACCCGAGATATTTACACCGACTACCGCAAGGCAGGCTACTCCCAAAAGTTTTACGAGGAACACCGTGCCGACCTTACTTTGCACAATGCAGCAAAGGCGGCTTTTGATGGGCTTGGTGTGAAAAAACTCCCCACTGTTAAGACCCTGCAAGCCGAATATGCCGAGCTGCTTTCCCAAAAGAAAAAGG
>JAAZCZ010000039.1 GCA_012513005.1 Oscillospiraceae bacterium
ACATTAAATCTCTCGCACATCTTCCAAAGCTCATCAAGCAGGTTGACAAAACCGCCGTTTGTGTGTGAACGCATCATCATTCTCTGGTAGCAGGTGCAAAGGTCAACTATACCCTCTTCCTCGTCGCCGATTCTGATGGGTGAATAAGAGAGCATGGCTTCCATGTCGTTTACGCACTTGACGCCCCAGCACTGCTCGGTCCAGCAGGTGAAGTTTGTGTAGTAGTGAGCAGGGCATGCCCAGACTATGCAGCGGTACTTGGGAATGTTAATTCCACGCTCTGAATCGTGCAGATATCCCTCATACATCATTTTAGCGACTTCAATGTCTGTCTTGAGCATGAATTCGTCCATGCATCCGGCAGCCATAAACTCAAACTCACGCTGGGTGGCAAGGGCAGCTCCGCAGACCTGAGGATAGGGGGTTGCGTTTACCTCCCACTTTTCAATCATGCACTCTGCCATCTTGTTATACATTTCGGCACTCTTCCAAAATGCATCCCAGTCCCACTTAACGCCCATAGTATCTTCAATGAACTTAATTGCCTTCTTCATGTTTTTAACGGCATATTCCTGAATCTCGGGCTCGTTAATTCTCTGCGGGGGTGTTATCTGGAAAATATCCATATCCCCGAGATATCTGGTCATAAGAGCGGTCTGCTGAACAGCACCGTCGCAGGGCATGGAGCTTGTGACATAGCAGTCGCCGACTCTCGGATAATCGTCTGTAACGGCAACGCCGCACTCGGTTGCAGGCTCGGGGCAGACATCGGGAGCAAGCCCGAAGTGCTCTATTGCATCGATATAATAAATGCTGGAGCCCTGGTCGATCATGCTCGGCATACCGACAGCATACATAGCGATGTCAATCCAGTCCAAGGTGGGGAAGCCCATCATGATAAGAGAGGGGGTCATCTCGTCGAACATAACTGTCTTCTTGCGAAGAGCGGCAGCTTTTTTGCTCTTGGGGTTTAAGTTTTCGTCTCTCTCAACGATTTCCTTAACCTTGACAACGCAGTGGTGCATAACAGAGAAAAACTGCTTATGAGAATAACGAAGGTCTTTTCCGCGCTGACCTATGGTGTGTCTGTCAACCATGTGTGCAGCTGTTATATAAGATACCATCCAGCGGTATCTGAACATAGACTTAATAAGCTGGGGAGCCACGGGTCCTAATGTTGCGCCCATATATCCGTAGAGATACAGCCAGCGAAAATAGTCATAGGCTGTGTCTTTAAATCCGCGCCACTCGCGGCGAGCAAAGGCTCTTTTACCTTTACGGTAGAGGTCTCCGAGCCCCTTACCGGTGTTAGGATCATATAACATTACTTGCCCTCCTTTTTGTGATGAAGCTTCTTAATTTCAAGGCTCTCAACAAACGCCTGTATTCTGGTGCGCAGCTGTCCGCTGTTACCTACAATATAAGGTCTGTCGATTGAGAGAGTAATTACGTCATATTCTTCAGGCATAATGTGGCTTGCCATTGTGCGCTCATAGCTCCAGTAGGTGCAGAACTTCATCTGCTCATAGATGGCGCCGTCTGCGTTAAACTCTTTTACAAGGCGTGCAACATCGTCATATCTGCGGTCAACACAGTGCTTGGCACACTGTCTGGGACATCTTGTAACCATTAGGTTCTGCCTGCAAATCTGCTTTACGGCATCCTCTTCGTCGTTTAGGATTATTTCCTGTCTGCCGGGCAGAGAGCCGAAGCAAAAACGGTCAACAACAACAAAGGCACCGGCATCTTCAATAAGTCTGATTACATTGGGGTCGTCAATCTCGCTGCCGACAAGAGCAACACGAACTCTGTAGAACTTTTTGCTGTCCGGCTTACGATTTTTAACTTCCTCGAGTGTCTCACGCAGCTTGTCTATAATAAGCCACTTGGGGCATACATAGGTGCAAAGGGTGATGACATGGAATTCATATCCGGTAATCGAGGGCAGCTCGGGTTTTTTATACTCAGCAAGCTCAGTAATAATGCGGCAGACCTCGTTGTGCAGGGCAACAGCCTCGCGGACCTTGGCATCGCTGATATCAACGCCGTATCTCTCGTGCAGGGGCTTTAAAATCTTGCGTGTAACCTGCTCGGTCAAATGCAAAACGCAGTCCTCATCGTCGGAGTAGGGGATATCTAAATTTGAAAAGAAGAAGTTATGCTTATCCTCTCCCTGTGTTTTTAATATCTCCATGTTCTCAATAGCGCGGTTGTTTGCTTCGCAAACATCGACACCTATCATCGCATCCAGGAATGAAAGGCTACCCTCAATAGCTCTCTCAAGCAGTGCACGGGCATACTCGCAGGAGTTATTAGCCATATAGTATGTCGACATTTCCAGAGACTCGGTGTGCGGCGCGCGAAGGCGCACCGAGAAGCAGTTGTCCAGATTCATCAGAACCTCAGGTGCATGGAAGCAGGTGTAGCCGAGAGCTAATTTGCCCTCTGCCTGAGCCTGGCGCACCAAATCGTTGTTGATGTCTTCGAGCAAATCTTCGAAGTACTTCAGGTGTTTTAAGTCTTTCATGTGCATCCCCAATCGTTAATCAGAATGTTAAATGTCAGTAAGTATGACATCTAATTTAATAAATAAACCGAAGGTATATCTTCGGGATTATTTTTTTGCAGAAAACTCATAAACAAACATATCGCAGAGCTGCATCAGTCGTTTTCTTCCGTCGACCTCGTTAACACTCGGAACATCAACGGTCATTCTCTGCATGACGCCCAATATAGCGTCGTATGAGTTGTAATAGAGCTGTTTTAAATCGCGGGTTTTATCAAGTGTGCCGTCTTTCATGCCCCTTTTAACTGCCTTTGCCATGGGGCCGCTGCCGACTTCAAATTTCTCTGGGGGTCTGTTAATAACGGCGTGATTCTTTCCGGCGTTAAAAAGTGCCACCTCGGCATCCAGGGAAAACCTAATACCCTGAGGGTCAGTAAAAACAAGCTCGCAGTAGCTTTTGAGAATTATTTCAATCTCCTCGATTCCCGTCATGCCGGGCTTTCGCACCCTTTCGAGCATCTTGCCCGTAACATCAAGAGCACGGTGCCAATAGAGAAACGAAGCGGCAACTAAAAGCTCTGTCTTGTTGGGGAAGTAGCGAAAAACGCTGCGTTCAGTAAGTCCTGCGCGTCTGGCAATATCGCTGATCTTGCTCCGCTCAACTCCGTTTTCAATAAAGCAGTTTAGCGCTTCTTCTGTAACCCGCTCAATATTCTTTTCTCGCAGTTCTTGCAGAGACAACACTTCACCCCTTCATGTGTCACGCCGATTTATACCAAGTGTCATACCGACTGACAGGTTGATTATACTCCTGCAATAAGTAAAAGCAAGTCTTTTTTTTAACTAATTTGACAAAAACAAAATTTTTGTGCAACATACTGCAAACGCAAAGCAAATTTTGTGCAAAAGCCACAATGCCCATAGGCAAAAAATGACCCCGCCGTTATAGAGGCGGGGTCACAGTGACAGCTAAAATTCCCTTTGCAAATAGGCTAGTGTTTGAAGTATAGAATAGGAGCACAGAAAAATAGTAAAGATTTATATATAAGCAATACTAAGCGTTATTTACTGCCTCCGCG
>JAAZCZ010000040.1 GCA_012513005.1 Oscillospiraceae bacterium
GCTGGCGAAATCGCATTTCTTCTGTTATAATACTCATAGAGAACTCTCCTTTCGATACGACTGATTTTTTTGTCGAAACCATTGTATCAGAGAGTTTCTCTTTTTTTATTGTTTTTGTAACATATGTCTTATCACATTACAATAACAAATATTGAGAAGCTTGACAAAAATGCCTTCACTTCAGTAGCTTGGCTTTGGTGATATTGCTTTTATGAAGTGTTTGTGTTAATGTTTTATGGGGGATAATTTACATTATATAATATAATCAGGAGGGGTGCTTTATGCCTTCGAAAGTATATTTCAGCGACCTTCGCACGAGCAAAAAAAGCCTGACCGATAAACTTAAAAATCTTATGAAAGCTGCCGGCTTTGAGACTATTAATTTTGAGGGTAAGTATGTTGCCGTTAAAATGCACTTTGGAGAGCCGGGCAACTTGGCTTTCTTAAGACCTAACTGGGCTGAGGCTGTATGCAGCTATGTTAAGGCACTTGGGGGTAAGCCCTTTCTTACCGACTGCAACACGCTTTATGTCGGAGGCAGGAAAAATGGCTTAGACCACTTAACAAGCGCATTTTCTAACGGCTTTACGCCGTTGCAGACAGGTGTGCACACTATTATTGCAGATGGAATTAAGGGCACTGATGAGGCATATGTGCCACTGGAAAACGGCGAGTATGTGAAATCCGCAAAAATAGGCAGGGCTTTAGCTGATGCCGATATTATCATTTCGCTCAGTCATTTTAAGGGTCACCAATCAACGGGATTTGGCGGTGCTTTAAAGAACATCGGCATGGGCGGCGGCTCAAGAGCCGGCAAAATGGAGATGCACAGTGCAAGTAAGCCCACAGTTGACCCTGAATTATGCATTGGCTGCGGCGCCTGTATTCGCTGCTGTGCACATGATGCCCCGCAGATTATTGACGGCAAAAGTGTAGTAGATTTTGATAAGTGTGTCGGCTGCGGCAGATGCATAGGAGAATGTCCGGTTGATGCCATGCATGCCGAAATGGATGAGTGCAACAGCATCTTAGGCTGCAAGATTGCAGAGTATGCTTATGCTATTTGTAAGGATAAGCCGAACTTTCATGTCTCCATCGCAATTGATATTTCCCCTTACTGTGACTGTCACGCCTGCAATGACTTGGCTGTTGTGCCCAACATAGGCATGTTTGCCTCCTTTGACCCTGTTGCACTTGACATGGCTTGCGCCGATGCTGTTAATGCTGAAAAGCCTATTAGAGGCAGCTTATTAGATGAGGCTGAGCATGTGCACGGAGATCACTTTACCGATATTTTCCCGAATACAAGCTGGCACAGCACAATAGAGCATGCTGAGAAACTGGGTTTCGGCACCGAAAAATACGAGCTTATTATTATTTAGTTATATTTATTTTTGCTTTGAGTAAATAGCTGTTTTATAAAAAACCTGCTATTTTTGCAGATAATTTAAAAAACATTTGACAAGTGCTGTTGCGCCTGTTATTATTAAGCTTGCCTTTCGGCGGCGTAGCTCAGCTGGCCAGAGCATCCGGTTCATACCCGGAGTGTCACCGGTTCAAATCCAGTCGCCGCTACCAGAGGGGCGCAATTAGCGCCCCCTATAACATGGCCCGTTGGTCAAGTGGTTAAGACACCGCCCTTTCACGGCGGTAACATGGGTTCGAGTCCCGTACGGGTCACCACTTTTTTATCTCCACAAGGAGGCTTAGCTCAGCTGGTTAGAGCGCATGCTTCACACGCATGAGGTCGATGGTTCGAGCCCATTAGTCTCCACCACAAAGTCCTGTAATCTCAACGGTTACGGGGTTTTCTTTTTTCTTTTTTAGTTTTATAAACACTTAGCCCTCAGCTTTTTGCTGAGGGCTTAAATTATTTATTTAGTTTTAATCTTATTTTGCGGTTTCCTGTTTTTTATAGAGCTCTAAAAACTGCTCTAGGCAGAGGTTATTTTTTGTCATGAACTTCGCGACCTCTTTGCCGACATATCTAAAGTGCCAAGGCTCATTCCAGCCGGTTATTGCTTCCTTCTTGTCCGGATACCTGAGAATGAAGCCGTACTCGTAGCAGTGCTCTTTTAGCCATGCAAGCAGGTTTTTGTCCATAGCTTCGAGATCCATTATTTTGTAGTGCTTGTCTGTTATGTCTACAGCGAGCCCTGTCTGATGCTCGCTGGCTCCGGGAGGTGCCACAATCTTTTTGGCCAGCTCAACTGCCTCTGCATATGTGTAGGTGCCGTCCCATGATATTTGACTGGCTTTTCCGTTAAACAGATAGCGCTGTGAGGAATACGGCCTGTATCCGGCATTTATATGCGGAGAAAATCCGGCAGCTCTTGCTCCCTCAAGAAATTCATTTAGATATGAAATAGCTCGCTCGTCGAAAAACTGAGTGGTACCTTCAATTGGCACAACAACCGGTGTGTATGTGGAAATATTATTGCTGTTATTTGCCAGCATGTACTCCCACGAATTAATATCTATACTTGGCAGAATTAGTTTTGGTGTCGGTGCCGGAGTTGGAATTGGGGTTGAATCTGCAGACAGCTCCATTCCTTCAGTTCCGAGTGCCGGCTGCATAACGGCTGTGTAGCCGTCTACTGAGACCTTTTTTGTGGTTTCTGTTGCTCTTGAGGCAATTACCAGCAAGAGAAACATAAACATAACTGAAAACAAGATTGATAAAACTGAGTATTTTCCTCTCAAGGTGACGCCTCCTTCCTTGCTAATGAAATGATTTTTGTTTCTGTTTTTATTTTGGGCTCTTAATATACCATAATAACAAAATAATTACAAGTTGTTACAAAAAATATATTGCTAAAATATCGCCATAATTTAATAAATTTTTGTGAATTTTTTGTTTTTCATCTTTCTTTTTTATAGATGAATAAGTTTTTTTGAATTTTTGCTGCAACAAGCTTAATCTAATAATTCAAATTGCTTGACAAAAGCAGGCTATTTCCATAATATATTCTGCGGAGGGGATTATATGTCTGTTAAAAAAATCCACAAAGCCAAAAGTAAATTGGCAGCAAATGAATCAAAATGCACAGAAGCTGCAGCTTTAAATATAGAAGATAAGTGTGTCGCAAACAAAACTGAAACCTGTGAGAATGAACATAAGCATGCCCACTCTCACTCTCACGACGGCGAAGGCGAACACTCGCACTTCCACACTCACGAAGATAATCATGGCGAAGGTGAGGCGCACTCGCATTCTCACACGCATGCACATGGGCATGTACACACGGAGACTAAGGCTGTTATAAACAGGTTAGCAAGGGCAATAGGTCATCTTGAAGCTGTTAAGCGCATGGTCGAAGAAGGGCGTGACTGCTCGGAGGTCTTAGTTCAGCTTGCTGCTGTGCGTGCAGCTCTTGGCAGCACTGCTAAGGTTGTTCTAAAAGACCATATTGAGCACTGTCTTATTGATGCCGCTGAGAGTGGCGACATTGACTCAATCAGTATGCTAAATACTGCTATCGAGAGATTCATTACCTAATGTATTATATTTGATTATTTACTTGCTAAGCACTAAAACTGTGCGGCAATCTTTGTAGATTGCCGCACAGTAATTTTTGTTTTTTTGTTATGCCGAGATTATGCCTGTTGTCTTACTCTGCAAATAGTTTCTGACGTGACGCCGAAGCACTCAACAGTAATGATTACCGAGCCGGAGCTCACTCCGGTTACCAGACCTGTATCGTCAACTGTTGCTATTGTCGGGTCCTTTGAGGTCCATTTAACATAGCCTTCTATTGCAACATCCGCAGGTGTGGCAACAGCCTTAAGCTGCAATGAGCCGTCAATATCCAAAGAGAAGTCCTCTACTTCCCTTGCATAGAAGGTGATTGAAATCTTCTCAAGCTTAGGCACTGGTGTCGGGCTGTTAGTCGGTGGAGGCGGAATCGGAGTAAACGAAAACAGCGGAAGATCCGGGGTTGGCGTTGATTTTGCACTGCTGTTTAAATTTGAGCTGACAAGTACAATAACCGCCAAAATAATCGCTGCAAGCAGAATGATACCAAATGTCATTTGCCATTTTGTGTTAATATTGCTGCGTGCTGCCGCGGGCGTGCCCTCAACTGTCCCCGGAGTCGGAGACGGTGAGCGTTCACTCTGA
>JAAZCZ010000006.1 GCA_012513005.1 Oscillospiraceae bacterium
TGTTTTTTAGCCAAGGGCGACATCTAATACCATCATAACTGCAAAGCCGAAGGCGAAAAACAGAGTGTTTGAGTTTGAATGCTCGCCCTTTGACATCTCGGGTATTAGCTCCTCAACAACCACATAAATCATAGCCCCCGCCGCAAAGCTCAGTAGGTAGGGCAAAATGGGGATTATTACGGAAGCCGCCAAAACTGTGAGCACAGCGGCAACCGGCTCAACTGCACCGGAGAGCACGCCGTATAAAAACGCTCTCGGTTTGCTCACGCCTTCGCCTTTTAGCGGCATGGAGATAATTGCCCCCTCGGGAAAGTTCTGTATGGCAATTCCGAGCGAGAGCGCCAAGGCTCCTGCAACTGTGATTCCGTTATTCTGCGTCATTAGCCCGGCGTAGACAACGCCGACCGCCATGCCCTCGGGGATATTGTGCAGCGTGACTGCCAAGACGAGCATTGCTGTTTTTGAGAAATTTGATTTCATGCCCTCTGCCTCGTCGCTGCCGCGGTGCAGGTGGGGGATAATATTATCCAGCGCCAAAAGAAATAAGATTCCGGCAAAAAATCCCACCACAGCCGGCACAAAAGACCAGACTCCCATTGCCTTTGAGTGCTCGATAGACGGAATAAGCAGGCTCCAAACAGAAGCCGCCACCATAACCCCCGCAGCAAAGCCCGTTAAAGCCCTTGTTACGCCTGCGCGCAGCTCGTGTTTGAGAAAAAACACTCCGGCAGCCCCGAGAGATGTCCCAATAAAGGGAATTAGTATTCCTATTAATACATCTTTTTGCATAATTAATCCTCGGTTATAATTAATCTATCCGCAGAATATCGGACATAGCTGCATGCCGTTTTTGATCATTTTTTGCTCCTATAATTAATATATAAATAGTATGAGTGTATTATAACCTATTTTACCCTGTTTCTGAAATGTTTTTATAAGTCTGTGATTCGGGATATGTAAAAATCCGCAATAATGAAAAAATCTTTACTATTTTAGCTCTTTGGGCGTATTATTTACTTATTAATATATGTGTATGTAATATAGAAAACAGCACTGCAAAAAACGAAAACACCCGCAGCACAAACGGGGCGAGACGGGGGCACTGAGGGCGATTGCAAATCGCCCCTACGAAAACAATTGGAAAAACTCACTAATTCACATCTGCGTAAACTGGATGACGAAGGCGACCGAAGGTCGCCGCTACGATAAAACCGTAAGAATAGCATTATAATTAACATAGCGGTAAACAGGGATTGCTCCCTAAAAATTACAACAAATGTCCGTTGGGGAACGTAGCGGCGACTTGCAGTCGCCTGTGCGCAAAACGCCATAAAACACAGCAAAAATGAGGGATTTTCACTTCCCCGGTAATCTTGCTAAGGAAGCTAACCTCGTCTGAGGGAGCCTTACAAAACATGCAATTAATACTAAATCGAAAAACATCGAGGTATATATGAAAACAAAAATAAAAATAATATTGGCCTTAATATTAATACTCACGCTCACCGGAGCCTGCGCTAAAACGCCGGGGGAAGCGACTTTGAGCCCTGCGGAGAGCAGCCCGACTCAATCTGCTCTTGCCCCAATAATCACAGAGCGCCCCGGCGAAACAGCAAACGCAAAAAACACAGCCTACACTCCGGAGGATGCGCATATTGTGCTAAACCCCGAAACGGGCTACGGCTACTCCGACAATGTGATTGTTGTGATTGCTAAAAAGAATGTCGGGAAAGACGATATTATTAAGCTTTTTCCAAACGAGAAGGCAGAAATTATCGGCAGCTTTCCCGGGCTTAATCAGTATCAGGTAAAAATTGAGCCTAAACCCGAAGAAAAGCTAAACGCTATTTGCAAAGAGCTTATGAAAAATCCCGATATACTATTTGCTCATTTGGATTTGGCAGCCTCGCTCGGTCAGGGCTCCGAAAACAGCAAAAAGCAATCTACATCAGACAAAACTGAAAAACCCGACCTCACAAATGAGTGGTGGTATGCTGCTGCGGGGCTGGATAAAATTCTTAAAAATGAGCCTATAAAAGACTATGTCAAGGTGGCAGTGATTGACGACGGCTTTGACGATAAGCACCCGAATCTCAAACTTGCGTTTTTATCAGAGGAGCAAAAGGAGCAAAATAGCCCTGCAGATCACGGCACGCATGTTGCAGGAATAATTTCGCAGATTATGCCAAATGCGACAATATATGTTAACGACTCTAAGTCAGGCGCGCTGTTCACAGAAAACGGTAGCTTTTCGCAGATTAGCTTTCTAAAAAACCTTGCGGACATGGCAGAAAACGACATTAAGGTCTTAAACTACTCTATGGGCACGGTAAACTCCAGCGAAGAGCAGATGAAATGGACAAGGCAGTACAGCGCAATAAACTCTGTCTATATCTATCTGCTAAAACAGGCAGGGCGTGACTTTATTGTAGTGCAGTCTGCCGGCAATGTTGGCACAGACGCCGAGACAAACGGAGTTTTCTGCGCAATCACCGAGGATACCTGCTTAGGCTCTCAGGCAGTTCGAGAGTCGCTCGGTGTTTCTGCCGATATAAAAAAGGCACAAAAGCAGGTTTTCGACAGCCTTATGATAGTCGGCGCCTGCTCGCCTAAAACTCCCGAGGGGCAGTATATAATATTAAGCGGCACAAACTACGGCAGTGTAATATCTGTTATGGCGCCCGGCGAGGATATAAAAAGCACGGCAACAGGCGGCACATACATGCTGATGTCGGGCACATCTCAGGCAGCGCCGATAGTATCCGGGGCTTTGGGGCTTTTGTGGTCTTATAACAAAAACCTCACATCAGGAGAGCTAAAAGACGCAGTACTAAAAACAGCAACGGAAAAAGTGTTCGGGGGAGACAGCGCAAGTAATCAGGGCGCGCCTGAATACTATAAGCTAATAAACATATACGCAGCTTTTTCGGCACTGCAGAAATAAAGCTGCTAAACGGGCAGTAAATAATGCACAAAAAGCTATATTAATAGCGGTATTATGTGAAATATTATTCCTCAAAAAGCCTGCAACATATAAAAAAGACTTATAATAATGTAAGAAGTGTGATAATATAGGCTTTGCGAAAAATGCTAAGTCTTTATGGGGTGTTTTATTTGGATATATTCCGAATTGTAACAATGTTCGGCAGCCTTGCCATGTTTTTCTACGGCATGGAGCTTATGGGCAACGGGCTGAAAAAGAGCTCCGGCGACACACTGAGATCAATACTTGAGCGAATGACCAAGAGCACGCTCACCGGCATGATAACAGGCATGCTGGTGACAGCGATTATCCAATCGTCCTCGGCAACCATAGTTTTAACAGTCGGTCTTATGGCGGCGGGCATACTAAATCTCAGGCAGTCTGTCACAATTGTTATGGGCGCAAACATAGGCACAACCGTAACTGCACAGATAATCAGACTCATGGACGTTGAGGCTTCGGGCAACATATTTTTAATGCTTATTAACCCAACCTTCTTAGCTCCGCTGACACTTGTTGTCGGAGTTATTCTTGTGCTTTTTGTCAAAAAAGGCATGTCTGCGGGAATAGGCGAAATTTTGGTGGGCTTCGGCATCCTGTTTTTGGGACTAATCGGCATGAAGGATTCTGTGACTCCCCTGGCGCAGTCACCCGTATTCCTCACCACCTTAGAGCAGTTTTCCAAACTGCCCCTACTCGGGCTTGTAACCGGTGTGGTTGTTACTGTTATAGTTCAGTCATCATCTGCCGTCATCGGTATGATGCAGGCACTTTCCACCACCGGGGCAATGAAATTTGAACTTATTTATCCCATTGTTATGGGTATTAACATAGGTACCTGCATTGTAACTGCAATACTCTGCTCAATCGGCACAACAAGAGATGCCAAGCGAACAGCAGTAGCGCATATTCTGTTCAATGTAATAGGTACCTTTGTATTTATGCTTATTATAGCACTGATTCACAGGCTGGGCGGGCTTACTTGGCTCTGGGCAATGCAGGTCAACAGCGGTGTAATAGCAGACTTCCAGACTCTATTTAATGTGCTGACCGCAATAATGCTCATGCCGTTTACAGATTTGCTCGTCAAGGCTTCTATGGCAATTGTTAAGCCCTCGGCTGACGAGGAGGTGCGGGCAAGCGAAAAGGGCATGCTCGACGAAAAGCTCCTTTTGGCACCCGGGCTGGCAGTCGGCGCTGCTTCCCGCGCACTTGCCTATATGGGCAAGCTGGCAAAGGACAATTTAGCTCTGTCGCTGGCTCAGTTTGTTAACTACAGCTCAGACATTTCAGATGCCATAATCTCCAAGGAAGACAGGATAGACAGCTTTGCAGACAGAGCGGATAACTTCCTTATAAAACTGTCTAAGGCTCTGGATACAGGCTCAGACGAGGGCGAGATTAACCTGCTGATGCAGGCAACCCCCGACTTTGAGCGCATAGGCGACTACGCCACAAACCTAAACGAGCTTGCACTCAAGCTGCACAACAGCCGCGTAGACTTCTCGGAGAAGGCTCTTTATGAGCTGGGCGTTATAGGCGAAGCTGTTTTGGAAATTGTTGATCTCACGGTTACAGCAATAAAAGAGGACGACGAGGCAATAGCTCGCAGAATAGAGCCCTTGGAAGAGGTTATTGACGATATGGTGCTCGTTTTGCGAGATAACCACACAGGCAGACTAAAAGCTGACAACTGCACAGTTCAGGGCGGGCTTATATTCCTCGAAGCTCTCACAAATATAGAGCGTGCAGCCGACCAATGCTCAAACATTGCCCTGCATATGCTTGCCAGAAGCGACAGGAGCATAAGTCTAAATCATCACGTATATCTCAAGAAGCTTCACGAGGACGGCGGAGACGAATACCGCGCCGAATTTGAGATGCAGCGCAAGAGATACTTATCCCGCGTAACGGCAGATAACGGGGACGAACAGGAGCCTGTGGAAGCTGACACGGAATTAGCCCAAATCGGTCTTTTTCCCTGATTAAATCAGGTTGACTTTAATCTGTCTGCGTGATAATATCAAAAGTGATAATTATAACAATCTTGTGCCTTAATTAGGCTTAATATAAGTATATAAAAGAAATTTAGTTTAAGGGGGATACACGTGCTTAAAGTAATAGAAATAAAAGAGAGTGTCTTTGCAGACAATAATCGTGAGGCAGCCGAGCTTCGCGCAAAGCTCAAAGAAGAAAAGACATTTCTTCTCAACCTGATGTCCTCTCCCGGCTCGGGCAAGACAACAACCTTGGTCCGCACCATTGAAGCTCTGCGTGATGAAATGCGCATAGGCGTTATGGAGGCAGACATTGACTCCGATGTAGACGCCCACACAATTCGCAAAACCGGTGCAAAGGTTATACAGCTGCACACCGGCGGAATGTGCCATTTAACAGCAGGTATGACAAAGCAGGGTCTCGACGCTCTGGATATTTCCGATGTTGATTTCTGCGTGCTAGAAAACGTGGGCAACCTCGTTTGCCCGGCAGAGTTTGACACCGGCGCAACAAAGAGCGCCATGATACTCTCTGTGCCCGAGGGCGACGACAAGCCCCTTAAGTACCCGCTTATGTTCCAAGTAGTTGATGTTCTTTTAATCAACAAAATAGACGCAGTCGACTTCTTTAACTTCGACTTTGAAGCCTGCCGTGAAAGAGTATTAAAGCTCAATCCCAAGATTGAGATTATCCCGATTTCGGCCAAAACCGGTGAAGGCATAGACAAGTGGGCGGACTGGATTCGCCGCGAAGTTAAGGCACACAATGAATAAATAAAGGCGGCAAAAGCCGCACATTGCCCGTTTTATCAAAAACCGGGCAATTTTTACGGGGATTATAA
>JAAZCZ010000041.1 GCA_012513005.1 Oscillospiraceae bacterium
CGAGCATTCCGTTTAGCTTTGTGCCACGGCAGTAAAATAGCCGCTCTAAGAACGAACATAGCTGCCCGCTCGGACCTGCAAAATAAACAGGTGAGCCTAAAACCATAGCACCGAATTCGCCCGCTTCCAGCCTTGGCAGAAGCTCGTTTACCTTATCGTTAAACACACATTTTCCCGTTTTTCTGCACTCACCGCAGGCGATGCAGCCGGCAATCGGCTTTTTGCCGAGATAGATTATCTCACTTCCTACCCCGTTTTTTGCCAGCTCTGATTTAACCTCGCTAAGAGCTGTGTAGGTGCAGCCAAACTCGTTGGGGCTACCGTTAATCATAAGTACTTTTTTCATTGTAAGCCATCCTTTCGTTATTTATCTTATACTAATTTCTCACATTCCGTCAGATTTGGCAATCCCATTCCGTCATATTTGGAAGTTTCATTCCGTGAGATTAGTCTTTTAGGGCTGTTATAGGAACTACAAAAACGCCGTCAGTCCGCCTATATGCTGCGTTTGATAGTCCGCATATAACACAAAGAACCCGGGGGACTCGCCCTTTTTCGCTTTTTTCAATCTTATCTCTTATTCGGATTAAGTTCGATGCAGCCTCATCAATTTTGTTTGCGCCGAGTTTAATTTCAAAGGCGCACCATTGCCCGTTTTGCATTTCTATTACAGCGTCAATTTCATCATTGTCATAGTCCTGATAGTGAAAGAGTTTTGCTCCAATTGATTCGGAATATACTTTTAAATCACGCAGGCAAAGTGACTCAAATAATAGACCCAAGGTTTCAAGGTCGCTAATCAGCATTTGGGGGCTTGCCCCAAGCAATGCCGAGGGCAGAGACGGATCACAGAAATGCAGTTTTTCCGCTTGCTTTATCCGAAGCGGTGAGCGTAGGTTTGCTGAAAATGCAGGCACATTATCGGTAATAAAGAGCCGCTTGAAAATATCAAGATATGAGCTTATTGTATCGGGATCAATTTTCCCGCCCTCTCTGTCCGACATATCTTTTTGCAGAGTCTTGTTGCTGGCGGCGGTGCTCTCGTTTCTTGCGAGGGACTTAAGCAGTCTTTCCATTTTGGCTGTGTTCCGCTTTGTGCCATCCAACCGAACAACATCGTCTTCCAATATTGCTTTTAGGTATTCCTTTGGCAGAAGAGCTGAGCTTTTTAAGTCGGTGTCGATACTCCCCGGCCAGCCACCTCTAATTATTAGCTCACAAAGCGTAGAAAGCTCAACTTCGCCGGTAAGTGTGGATTCAATTTCTCCGTTGCAAAGCTCCGAAAGGGAAACGGCTCCGCTTGAATCACCGGATTCAAAAAGGGACATGGTTCTCATTTGAAGCCTGGCAATTCTGCCCGCTCCGCTGTGCATTATTCCCTTGGTGTTAGGCGTTGAAGAGCCTGTTAGAATAAACTGTCCGGGCATGCTGCGCCTGTCAACCTCAAATCTGACGGCATCCCAAAGAGACGGGACCTCCTGCCATTCATCAATTAGACGCGGGCTTTGCCCGTCCAAGACTAATGAAGGGTCAATCTCCGCTAATCTTCTGTTTTGAAAGTTACCGGCAGGGTCACCGACAAAAATGCTGCTTTTACTGTGAAAGAGGGATGTTCTTGTTTTTCCGCACCACTTTGGACCTTCAATGCATACAGCACCAAAGGCTAAAAGAGTTCTTTCTATCTCTTTGTCAATTATTCGCGGTATATATTTGCTGGTTGACATATAAATCACCTCGAATTGATTATAGCCCATTCCGTCAGATTTGGCAATGCCATTCCGTCATATTTCCCGTTTCTATTCCGTCAGATTTGGCAATCCCATTCCGTCAGATTCGGAAGTTTCATTCCGTGAGATTTAAGAAAACAATAAAAAGAGCCGCCAAAGACCGGAAGGGCTATCTCGCAGGGTTTTTTATATATACGATAATATGCACGATTATATATCCGAGAATTTTTGGGTTTTTTCTCGGATTTTCTTTTTGGAGCCTGTGGCTTTTAATTTTCCTGCCGGAAAACCCGATTTTGCGTAAAAATATGCTCATTTTTTAGAGCTTTCGGCATAATAGGTCTGCAATTAATTGTTAGCATTTTGAGCTTAAATATGATATTCTCAAAGGTGGGAAAAAATCACAAATTCGCACAATGCGACAAGCAGTTAGCTGCGATATGATAATAAAAAGCGGAGGAAATATATGCTAAACTACGATCTTTATCCCTATAAAGCGGAAATGGAGGCAGACGCCTCAACTGAGCTGCGCATACAGCAGAACACAAAACGCAAAGTCAGTATGATGCAGGGAGAATTAATCACAAACATTAGAGAGGACATATTGGGAGTCGGCTGCCGTGTCTATAAAAACGGACTATACGGCTTTGCATCGACCCCGGATTTAAGCAGCACCGGCATAAAGGGCGTTTTAAAAAAAGCCTCGCAGAACGCAGGGCTGCTTAGCAGCAAGATAAAAACTGCGAAGCCTGCAATGCTGCTTCCTGTCGGAAACGGCAGATATGTAACAGATTACATGATGAAAACTTCCGATCAAAAGGTGTATATAGATGCCCTGCGCGAGCTTGACAGCTATATCATAAAAAACTGCCCGGGGCTTTTAAACCGCAGCATAGTTGCCACAGAAGACAGCATGGAAAAGCTCCTTGCGGTCTCCGAGGGTCACGACAGCCACTCGATTATCCCGCGCTCTTATATCTATGTGTTCATGACAGTTGAGGGTGCTGACGGCTCGCCCGTTGAGGTATTTGAGCCTATCGGCGGCTTTGGTGTGTTTGAGGACAATTTTGCAAGCTTAGATGAGGCATTCAAGGTTACTGACGAGCTTTATAAGCGGGCGATGGACAAGAAAACCGCCGTATATGCCAAGGCGGGGCTTAAAACCTGCATTTTGGGAGGACATCTAACAGGCATGTTAGCTCACGAGGCAGTGGGTCACACCTGCGAATCCGACCTTGTACTCTCGGGCTCCGTTGCCGGCGAGTATTTGGGTAAAGAGGTA
>JAAZCZ010000042.1 GCA_012513005.1 Oscillospiraceae bacterium
CCCAAGACGAAAAATGGCGCAATACTAACCGGCTGTAAAAACATTTCTGCCATAGAAAAGCTGGGTGACAACCGCGTTTTTGCCAAGGATTGGGGCATTGAGCTTTGCCTTGACACTGACCCGGGTTTAGCCTCTCATGTCGGAATTCGTATGCATGACGTGCTTTGCGAGGGAGAGCAAAACTGCTTTGACTGCAAGGTTTCCGAGATTATTGAAAACAGCTTTTCTTATGTGATAATGCTAAGCCCCTTTAATGCCGCGGGAAAAAACACCGAGCTTACACCAATCGGCAGAGAGCTCGGCAAGGAGGATTGGCAAGGCAGTGTTTCCGATGTTTGCAAAATTTCTATGCCACCGGAATCGCTTTTGCTCTTGGAGTAGTCTTAATTGCCCGAAATTTCTATACTATATCTGATAATATAAGGAGTTTTTGTTATGAAAAAAGTCAAGGTTCAGGATGCAATCGGCATGACACTATGTCATGATATTACCGCTATGTGCGACGGGTTTAAGGGCGCAGCTTTCCGCCGCGGGCATGTTGTAACTGCGGCAGATATACCGGAGCTTTTGGATTTGGGAAAACGCAGCGTTTTTGTCTGGGAGGAAAATGCAGGCGAAATCCATGAGGAGGATGCAGCTGTCAGGCTCTCTGCGCTATCACCTGTGCCCGGCACGCACCTGACTGACCCATATGAGGGAAAGGTCAATATAATTTCTGATGTCTCGGGCATGTTTAGAGTAGACACTGAGCTTCTTAATAAGATTAACTCAATAGGCGATATCACAATCCCGACTCTGCCCGACCACTATCCTGTTTCTCCCGGTGCCCGGCTTGCCTCTATGCGTATTATTCCGCTTGTCACAAAGGAGGAAAAAATAATTGAGGCAGAAAAGCTTTGCGAAGGAAAAAAGCTCTTTGATTTACTGCCTTATAAAAAGCTAAATGTCGGAGTTATAATCACCGGCTCCGAGGTTTATTCCGGCCGCATTAAAGACAAATTTGAGCCTGTTATCAGGAAAAAGCTTGCTAACTATCCCTGCGATATCTTGGGCGTTACTATTTGCGATGATGAGCTTGACATGATAATCGGCGCTGCCCGAGAGTATATTAATAAGGGTGCTGATTTTCTCATCTTCACAGGCGGTATGTCTGTTGACCCCGATGATCTCACCCCGTCTGCTATACGAGGCTTGGGCGCGGAAATTATTTCGCACGGTGTGCCTGCACAGCCCGGGAATATGACCTTGGTAGCTTACTTAGATGATATTCCTCTCGTAGGCGTGCCCGGTGCGGCAATTAGCCTGCCCACTACCATGCTTGATGTGCTTTTGCCCCAGATTTTTGCCGGGATTAAATTTTCTAAGGCTGATTTAGTTAGGCTTGGTGACGGCGGGCTTTGCCAGATGTGCAAGGAATGTCATTTCCCGAATTGCAGTTTCGGAAGGTATTGAGGTCTTTATATGATTGATTCTTTTGGTCGCGATATTACTTATCTGCGCCTTTCTGTTACGGAGCTTTGTAATTTAAGATGTAAGTATTGCATGCCCGAAGACGGCGTATGCAAAAAAAAGCATGAAGACATGCTGACTGAAGATGAGATGATTATGGCGGTGCAGGCTGCTGCCTCGCTCGGCATTACAAAGCTGCGTATTACGGGCGGTGAGCCGCTTGTTAAAAAGAATATTCTGTCGATTTGCCGCAGGGCAAGCCAAATACCCGGTATTAATGAGCTTTGCATTACGACAAACGGCACGCGGCTTTCTGATTTTGCGTGGGAGCTTAAAGACTGCGGAGTTTCGAGGGTCAATGTAAGTCTTGACAGCTTAAACCCGAAGAAATATGCTTTTATCACCGGCAGAAATGAGATTTATAACGCTCTTTCCGGCATTGATGCAGCCCTTGCTGCCGGCTTTGACAGAGTTAAGATTAACACCGTGCTGATAGGCGGCTTTAATGATGATGAAATAGCTAAATTAGCTGAGCTTACGGTTAAGTTTCCGC
Organism: Oscillospiraceae bacterium; assembly: GCA_012513005.1. Taxonomy (GTDB): domain Bacteria; phylum Bacillota; class Clostridia; order Oscillospirales; family Oscillospiraceae; genus Scatomorpha. Next base: position 2,003 of record JAAZCZ010000042.1, read on the forward strand.
TTGATTTAAGATTTATTGAGCTGATGCCCATGTATGACAGCAGGGATTTCGGTGAAAAGTCTTTTCTGCCCGTATCAGAGGTTCTAAAGGCTCTTCCGGATTTAGAAAAGCAGGAGGCAGACGGAGGAGTAGCTAAATTATATAAGCTGCCCGGGGCTTTGGGAAATATAGGGCTAATTAGTCCTTTAAGCGATCATTTTTGCGGCTATTGTAACCGCGTGCGCTTAACTGCAGACGGTAAAATTAAGCCATGTCTACACTCTGACACAGAGGTTTCTATTAAGGGCATGGATTTTGAAGGTATGAAAAAAGCCTTTTCTGAGACGATTTTTAATAAACCTGCTTGTCATCCCGAGCTTTCTGATTCCTGCCGCAGCACCGCCGGGCGGAACATGAACGAGATAGGCGGATGAGATAGCGGATAGAGGTGTACGATGGAAAATAAAAAAGATTTTACGCATTTTAACGAGCAAGGTAGGGCTAAAATGGTGAGCGTTTCGGATAAGCCCGTGAATTTGCGAACTGCCACAGCTGCGGCAAGGGTTATACTTAATTCCGAGACCTTTTCGCTTATTGTCTCCGGGGGAATTAAAAAAGGTGATGTCCTTACAGTTGCACAAATTGCCGGTATTATGGGAGCTAAAAAGACACCGGAATTAATTCCCATGTGCCATCCTGTTGCAATTAGCGGAGCTGACATTAATTTAAGATTAGATGAGGCGCGGCTTTCTGTTTTGATTTCTGCCACAGTTAGCTGCGAAGGTAAAACCGGAGTCGAAATGGAGGCACTCACTGCCGCTTGCGTTGCGGCTTTAACGGTTTATGATATGTGCAAGGCAGTGCAGAAGGATATATTAATCTCTGATATCTGTCTGCTGTCTAAAACAGGCGGCGTTCACGGTGATTTTGTGAGGGAGGAAAATATATGAAGCACAGTGTTGCGGTTATTACAATAAGCGATAAATGCTATGTCGGCGAGAGAGTCGACACCAGCGGACCTGCAATTTGCTCTGTTATGGAGGATGCCGGCTTTGATGTTATATATAAAAGCATTGTGCCTGATGAAACAGAGCTTATTAAAGCTGAGCTTATTAAATGCGCTGATGAAATCGGAACTTCACTTATATTAACTACCGGAGGCACAGGCTTTTCCCAAAGGGATATAACACCCGAAGCTACCTTGGCAGTTATTGACAGAGAAACCTCGGGCATAGCAGAGGCGATGCGGGCAGAGAGTCTAAAAATCACGCCGAGAGCCTGCCTTTCCAGAGCTGTTTCCGGAATTCGCGGCAGCACACTTATTGTAAATCTCCCGGGCAGTGAAAAAGCTGCAAGAGAAAACCTATCTTCTGTTTTGGGAGCTTTGGATCACGGGCTTGAAATGCTCTCGTCAAAGGGCTCTGCTAACTGCGCTGCTCCTGTAAATAAAAGTGAAAAAAAGCCCCGCCCCTCTGCTGACGCTTGGCTAAAAGAGGCTAAGGCAGATGCAGGCGCATATAATGTCGGCATGTATCTTTTGCATAACGGAGTTGTAAGAGAAACTGCAAAAGCAAGGGTGCGCAGCGGCGATTTGAGCACGAAGCCTGTTGTAGCTCTTGAATTTTCTTATGACAGCGATAAACTCACAAAAGCTGTTGCCGAGGCGTATCTCCTGCCCGGTGTTTATTATATTAAGGTCTGGCTAAATGAGGGCATTTTGTCTGTCGGTGATGATATTATGCTGGTTTTAATCGGCGCCGACACAAGACCTAATGCGGTTTTTGCGCTGGAGCATTTAGTCGGTGAAATTAAGACTAATTGTGTGAGCGAAAAAGAGATTTTTTAGTTTTTTAGATTTTCTAAATAGCTTTATATTTTATCAGATATAGATATATTGAACGTGCCTCCGCAAGGTTTTGCGGAGGCACGCTCTTTTTTATAAAATGTTTATTAATATTTGCAAGCTGTTTAATTGCATTGTTGTCTATTTTCCGCCTCGGTAGCCTGTGCCCTGCCCTAAGTTGGGAGCTTCTACGCCCTTTTCTTCCGAGAGTTTATATATTAGGTCTTTAAGTTCCCTCATTGTCATGTTATTAGCCGCCTCCGGCGTAATTTCGGCATCAAGTTTTAGAAGTAGCAGGTACATTCTGTATTTGCCGAGTGATATTCCGAGATCTTTTGCCGTCTTAGCTTCTTCACGGCTTTCGTAGCTGCATATTGCTCCCTGTCTTTGCGCAAAATTGCAGGCACTTATTTTGCCCAGCATTTGCTTTCCCGCTTTTTCAGATGAACCTACTGCAGTTACAGAGATTACTGCATCGTCTTTTATATATGCGGAAAGTTCCTCGCTTGCAAGTAGTGTGTCAAGTGCCTGTGCGTAGTCTTTGTATTTAATGCCCCCGGGAACGCTTACTGATTTATCCTCGGGGTTTTGATTTTTTACGGATATAACCTTGTCAAAAAGGTTTACTCCAAGCTCAAACGAGGGGTTAACATCGACACTAATTGCCGAAACGGGAGTAAAGTACATTCCGAACCCGCCGGCAACGAAAACAATCAGAATAAGACCTGCAAGTGCCAATACTAAGCTTCTTTTGCGGGTGCGGGCAGGTTCTTTTTTGCTGTATGCATTTTCTTTTAAAAATGCCATGGTATTTCTCTTTAGGGAATCCTCGGCAGTTATTTTCTCGAATGCGTTTTTTATGCTCTTATCCATTTTCGTCACCTCCCAGACTCTTTTTAAGCAGCTCTCTCGCTCTTTTTAGAATTGTATATACTGTGTTTTCATTTTTGTTTAGTATCTTTCCTATTTCCGGGGCTGTGTAGCCCTCGTAGTAGTGCAGGTAGACTATGTCTCTGTATTTCTTCGGAAGTTTCAGCACCGCTTCCAGCACATGGCGGTCATCCTCATTTGCGTTTGATGTAGCATTGATAGCCTCATCAAGTGACACGCTTCTGCTGCGAAAGGCACTTTTTATGAGGTCGCGGCAGGCATTTACTGTAACTCTTATAAACCACGCTTTTTCATGCTCATTATTTTTAAACACAGTGTCACTTAGGATATATTTCAGGAAAACATCCTGAAATATATCCTCGACATCAGCATGGTTTTTCAGGTGTACAAAGCAGATTCGCCTGATTGTATCGGAATACAGCCGGATAGCTCTTTCTGCCTCCTGCTCACTTCGCATTTTCTTACCTCATAATATAATTTGCTTTTATCCGCAGTTGCCACATCTGCCTTGGCCCCGACCTTGACCTCCCCGGCCCCTGCCTTGACTGCCGTCTGCTCTGTTGTCACAGATGCCGTCTTTATTCTCATCTACGAAACCGGCTCCGTTTCCTCTGCCCTCGACTCTGTTATCGCAGATGCCGTCTTTATTATCATCTACGAAACCGGCTCCGTTTCCTCTGCCTTCAGCTCTGTTGTCGCAGATGCCTTCTTTGTTTTCATCTACGAAACCAGCGCCGTTTCTTCTGCCCTCGCCTTTATTATCGCAGATGCCGTCTTTGTTCTCATCTACAAAGCCTGCGCTGCGTTCGCTATTTAGTGCATGAGCACCGACTATGCCTATAGAGAGCACAAGTATCGCTATTAACACTACAATTATTGATTTTTTCATTTTATTATACCTCCGTTTTATGTTTTTGCCTATCGGCTTTCACTCATAATACGATTTACAGAGGCAAATCCTTTCATTATTAAATAGTTTTTTAAATATTTATCTCCACCTCGGCAGGTTTGCGAGGCGGAGATTTTTAATAGATTAAGATTTCTCGGTTATCATATGTTTCAAGGGTTTTGTATGCAAATGCATTCCTCTATAATATGCTAAATGAGAAAACTATTAGCTGTTGAGGCTTTAAAGGCGACCGCAGGTCGCCGCTACTTTAAAGGACAGACATTATTCATATAACTACATCCAGCCTATGCTGCCGAAGATTACAAGTGCCAAAACATCTATTCCGAGCAGTGTGCCGACTGTAATCAGCTTATTTTTTATTTTCTCCATGTCATGCACAATAAATGCTATTGTGAAGAACGGCAAATAACCGATTAGCCAGAGTATCCACGGGAAAGAGCGACTCCACCAACTGTATTCCCATGTGAGCAGACCTGCGTAGTTGAGGAAGCACTCAACAATAACTGCCATTGTTGTAAATGCTACTGCCAGCACTATTCTGTTATTTATACCGAGGATTTTCATCTTTTTGTCTTTTGGCAGAGCGTGACAGGCTGCTATTCCCATTACTGCAAACATTAGTGAAATTTCAATATTATACCCAATCAGTATTAGAAGAGCGGTGTCTCCCGTTACAGCCGGTGTGCCCCACACGGGCGCAAAGCCTGTTGCATGAAAAACTATGCTGTTCCATATTTCGTTGAAGAGATCCATGCCCCAAAGAGCAATTGCGCCTAAAACGACATTGTAATTCTTTTCTGACAGCTCTTTATAGTAGATATAAAGAACGAAAAGCAGCATCGGCACAATGTACCACTTCAAGGTTGCCTGAGGATTTCTGAGTATCTCAAGCGCGCTTTTTGAAAACTCCGACATTTTTTCTTCCTCCTTATTCTTTGTTAGTTATAGCGTGGCTTTTTCTATTCGTTGTAGTAATATTATCACAGCGGGTTTTTGTGTTCAATCAAACATAGGCATGTTTTCTGCATTGTCCGAAAATAAACAAAGAGAGAAAAAATGCAATTTTTGACCATTGAAATTTCATTTTAACGCCGTTATACTGAAATTATTCTCTGTGAGTGAATGTTTACTCACTTTCGGATTATTATAAAAAGGCTGTTTAGGGTATAAAATATTATTGCGATATTATTAACTTGGCGGGCTTGCCGCCTAACTATGAGGGGAAACGGATGAAAGAGGGCTACCGCGAGAGGTTTCGGGTACTGGGGCTTAAAATTGCATACTACAGAAAGCTCCGCGGACTTACTCAGGAACAGCTTGCTGAGGCTATCGGCAGAAGCGTGAGCTTTGTGAGCCAAATTGAAGCCAACAACGCAGCCTGCGTCAAAGGTGTTTCCCTTGATACTCTTTTTATTATCAGCGATAAGCTAAGTATACCTGTTTCTAAGCTTTTTGAGGAATAGCTTAGGTATACTGGTTTTTCTATTTTGTTAAAATCTTGCAAATTTGGGGCTTGCAAGTTTTTATAGCGTATAACGCAACAAAAATATATAAGGAGGACATTAAATGAATTTTAAGAAACTCATCGCATTGCTGCTTGCAGTTGTTATGATCCTTGCGCTTGCAGCCTGCGGAACCAAGCCCACAACCGGTGGCGGCGGAACCGAAACCAAGGCTCCCACAACCGAGGTAGATCTTGGAAAGAAGACCATGTCTTTAGCCGAGCTAAAGGACAAGGAGTACGGCAAAGACTACACTGCTCTCTATGAGAAGTTTGGTAAACAGGTAACCATTAAGGACGTTGAGGAAGATGCCGAAACCGGCCTTGCTTACGTTGTTATCGAGGGCAAGAAGTATGAACTCGGTATGGACTTTTTGTCTATGGCAATGGTTTATAACTGCCAGGTACCTGAGGACAGCAGCTTCAAATCCGCTGACGACGTTTACGCCGCATGGTGGAAGCTCTATATTCAGCGCTGGAACTACTTAATGCCCGAAGTGCCCCTGTATTCAAACGAGTATTATGATGTCTACAATGCCCAGATTAAGGGCGTTGCCGAGAATCCCACAAACCCGTTCTGGCCTGCAGACAAGGCTCTAATCGCTTGGGAATCTGAGAAGGCAGACAAGGACATCATACTCGGAAGCTCAACCGATCTCGGTGGCAAGTTCCGCTATGCATCATTTGGTGCAACAAACCCCGGTGCATCCGACCTTGCAATTCAGGAACTCACTTCCGGCCTTGAGACAGTTGCAACAACTAAAGAAGGCGGATTTGCCTGGAACGACACTGTTGTTGAAAAGCACGAGGAAAAAGAGAATGAAGATGGCAGCAAGACCTTCACCATCACTCTTCACAAAGACCTTAAGTTCAGTGACGGCAGCCCCATAACAGCCAAGAACTATCTGGTCAGCACACTTGTTTTCTCCTCTCCTGTTGCTGCACAGGCAGCAGAAAGAGACCACAAGTCAGGCCTTAACTTAGTCGGATTTAAAGATCACAATACTTTTACCGGCAAGGAAGGCTCCGAGGGCACTGCTGAATTTGCAGGACTTCGTCTTATTGACGAATACACCTTCAGCGCAACCGTTGATGCTGAGCATCTGCCCTATTTCTATGACATTTCCTACGGCGGATTTTCTCCCTACGATCTCAAGCTTTGGATAGGCGATAATGACATTAAGGACGACGGCAAGGGTGCATACATAACAGAGGGCTTCTACGCTATGGACGGCGATAAGTACACCATGGCAAAGCACATTTCTGAGTCTGCCCTAAACACAGACGGCAAATATCCATACAGTGGTGCCTTTGTTATTGCTTCCTATGACAAGACAGACAAGTCCATAATTCTCAAGAAGAATGAAAACTTCAAGGGCAACTACGAAGGCCTTATTCCCAAAATTGAGAAGGTAACCTACAAGAAGATAGTTGCCGAGACACAGCTTGACGACCTTAAGGCCGGCGGCGTTGACGTGCTCACAGGAATCACAGGCGGAGCACCCACAGACGAGGCTATCACAATGGCTGATAAGTCCGAGGGCAAGTTTGCATACATCCACTACAGCCGCGCAGGCTACGGCAAGCTCTCCTTCCGCGCTGACTACGGTCCTGTACAGTTCCCCGAGGTTCGTCGCGCCATTGCATACTGCATGGACCGCGCCCTCTTTGCTAAGGACTTCACAGGCGGCTACGGCGGCGTTGTTGACGGCCCGTTCTACACAGGCTCCTGGATGTACAAGGCTGCTGTTGCACAGGGGCTTTCCGTCAATGCATATCCGACATCAACAGACTCTGCAATTAAAGAGCTCGTTGACGGCGGCTGGGTATTTGATAAAGACGGTAAGGACTATGTAAGCGGAGTTCGCTATAAGAAGATAGCAGCCGCTGAAGCAACCGAAAACGACATCAACTTCCGTTCCAAGGACGGAGCATACACCACCACCAAGGTCGGTGAGGACTATTACATGCCTCTCGCCCTCAACTGGTACGGCACAACCCCGAACGAGTTTACAGATTTGCTCGTAACCGGATTTATGGAGAACGAGAACTGCAAGACTGCAGGCTTTGTTATCCAGAGCCAGACAGGCGACTTCCAGCCCATGCTTGATGAGCTCTATCAGGCCGCCATCTATGGCTACTATTCAGGCACACCGATGTACACCTGCTTTAACTTTGCAACCGGCTTTACAAGCGCTGCATACGACTATGCCTATAACTGGACAGTCGATCCCGGAATGTATGATGACTATTCCATCAACTACGTGAAGGACCTTGCAGACATATTCTGGCTTGCATAATAACCCTTGTATTAATCACTATATGTGATGACAGCACACAGAACAGGGCATATGCCCTGTTCTGTGTCGACTTTAATTAGCAATAATTTTGATTTTTGATTTGAAAAATATGTGCAGAGCGTATATAATACTTTGATTCTGCATTTGAGATATGTCCGGGCGTTTCCTTTTTCCGACTTTAGCGCCCGATTATAGTAAGTAAATGTCGTATTTATGCGGCGGACGGAGAATACTGATGGGAAAATACATTGCAAAAAGAATCGGTTACATGATTGCCATGCTTATAGTCTTGTCTTTCATCATGTTTCTGATTTACAATCTGATGCCGAGCAACCGTGCATACACCGATGCCAGAACTGAGGTAAATGCACTTAAGCAGAGCCTTTCGGCTTCTGAGAGGGCAACTAAATTTCAGGAGCTTTATCTTGAATACCAGCGGCAATACGGGACGGATACAAACAACTTTGCTATCCGTTATTTGCGTTGGGTTGGGGTCTATCCCATGTACTACGGCAATTATAACGGGCTGTTACAGGGGAATTTCGGATATTCATATGAGGCGAGAGAGCCTGTTGTGGATGTTGTTAAGACTCCTTTAGTAAATACTCTCTTTATTAATATCTTCGCCACTTTTTTAGCCCTCGGAATTTCTATTCCGCTGGGTATCTACTGCGCTGTTAAAAGGGGG
>JAAZCZ010000043.1 GCA_012513005.1 Oscillospiraceae bacterium
CTATCTCCTATCTCATAATCCCCAGCTCGTCGAGGTTTTTCTCGAAGGCGGGAATGAAATTTTTAATAAAATAGTCAACCTCAGGAAGATTCATGCTAAGTACGCGGTCTAATGTCTGCCTTTCAGCAGATAAAAACTCCATGTTGCCTGTTTTGCGCTCCTCTATGCATTTTATATATGCAGAGAGCCTGTCGGCTGCCTTGCAGAGAATCGCGTCATAAGAGCCCTCGTCTATGCAAAAAAGCTCGGTAAAAGAATTCTTAAGAGCCTGCGGCAACATATCTAAGAGTGTGTTTTCTGCGTTTTCTTCTATTTTTTTGTAGGCATCTTCAATCTCCGCACTGTTGTATTTAACAGGCGTGGGCAAGTCTCCCGTAATTATCTCCGATGCGTCATGGTAAAGAGCGATTGCAGCAAGCCGGCAGGGATCGCAGTCTTTCCCAAAAACATCGCGAGAAATTGCGCCCAAGGCATGAGCAATCACGGCGACCATGTGGCTGTGCTCCTGAATATTCTCGGTTATTGAGCTGCGCATGAGACCCCAGCGCTCTATGTATCGCATGCGGGATATAAGCGCAAAAAAGTTGCTCATTTAATAAGCCTCCTCAAAATCAGGGACTACTCCCTCGTCTGAAACTACTCTCTTTTCCTTCCACTTTCCGCTAAACAGACGGGCATATGTCAGAATTATTCCGACTGCCCAGCCTATTGGAATAGTTGTCCAAGCTACCTCATAGCCGTAGTTAAACGCATAAACCAGCAAGTAAGCCAGTGTAACTCTTGTTGTGAGCGTGACAAGACTGCCGATTGTTGAGAAAACAGCGTCTCCGGCACCTTGCAAAGTGCTTGATGTGGGCTGATATGCGGCAAAGAGGAAAATAATATAGCTCATAAAATGCTGGAAATCGACTGCAATGGCAGTTGCCTCCGGAGACAGCCCGAAGAGCTTTGCAAAGCTCGGTGCAATTGTGTATATGAGTATCGAAATAACAACGCTGAGAAAGACTGATATTCCGATTCCGGCTCTCCAGCCCCTTCTTACTCTGTCATAGTCATTAGCTCCGACATTCTGACCGGTGAAGGTTGAAAGCCCGGCACCCAAGGAGAAAATCGGCACGGTAGCAAAGCCCTGTATACGGTTGCCCACAGAGAATGCGGATATAAGGGCAGTATACTCGAAGCTGTTTATGAGCCTCTGCATAAATATATTGCCGATAGAAATAATGCTGTGCTGCAGTGTGGCAGGAATACCGAGCTTCAGCGATAATTTAAGACAGGTAGCGTCAAACGCCCCGCTGCCGAACTTGATTCTGAAAATCGGGTACTTAATATACATGTATAAATACATAAACACGCAGCAGGCTGCCTGGGAAATGAGCGTGGCTATTGCAACACCGCGTATGCCCCATTTGAAGTTGATGGTGAAAAGCAGGTTTAAGGCAGTGTTTAGTATTGATGCAAATATAATGAGATACAGCGATGCCTTGCTGTCTCCGACTGCCCGAAGGCTCATTGAAATTGCGTTATAAATATAAACAAAAACAAGACCAATGGCGTATATTCCGTAGTATGTGACAGCATCCTCAACTACGAGAGGGTCTGTAAACCCAAGCACGCCTGTTATTATCGGGCGAATGAATATATAGCCCAATAAAGACAGCATAGCTCCTAAGCTGCCCAAAGAGATTATCATTGTAGATGATGCCACACTGAGCTTATCATACTGCTTGGCACCGTATAGCTGCGAAATATGCACGCTGCCGCCTGTGCCGAGACCTATACATATAGAAATAGAGAGCATGGCAAGCGGAAATCCGCCGCCTATTGCCGCCAAAGCCCTCTCACAAATTTCCTGAGTCGGTCCTGCGAAGTTGCCCACAACAATGCCGTCAATTGCATTGTAGAGCTGCTGAAGAAACATACCGAGCATGAGCGGGAGAGAAAATTTAGCAATAGCCTTCCACTCGCTGCCGGTAGTCATTTTAAATCCGGTTTTCATTTTGCTGTTATCACTCTTTCCTAAAATTATTTGACCTACATTGTAACACGCAAAAAAAATAATGTAAACAAAGAAGCATGTGCACGCATAGCTTTGTGCAATCAGCAGAAAATCAGTGCATAAAAGGGGAAAACACAGCAAAAATACCCCAAGATTTTTTGGGGAGCTGCAGCAAAAAAACAGCCAAACGGATAAAAAATTCTTGAAAATCACATAAAATGGTGCTAAAATTAAGTTTTGGAAAGAAAGATTGGATGTGATTATATGGACAAGCTAAGAAACGTTGCGATTATTGCCCATGTCGACCATGGCAAGACAACGCTTGTCGACGGACTGCTCAGGCAGTCGGGAGTTTTTCGTGAGAATCAGGACGCACCTGTCTGCGTTATGGACTCGGGAGACTTAGAGCGAGAGCGCGGAATAACAATACTTGCAAAAAACACAGCGGTGCACTACGGTGACTGCAAAATAAACATAATAGACACCCCGGGACACGCCGATTTCAGTGGTGAGGTCGAGCGCATACTCAAAATGGTTAACGGAGTTATCCTGCTTGTTGACGCAGCGGAGGGACCCATGCCGCAGACTCGCTTTGTGCTGTCTAAGGCACTTGAATTGGGACACCGTGTAATAGTTGTACTAAACAAAATTGACCGTCAGGATCAGAGAGTCTTGGAGGTGGTCGATGAGATTTTAGAGCTGCTCTGCGATCTTGGCTGCACAGATGAGCAGCTCGATTCGCCCATGCTGTTTTGCTCGGGCAGACAGGGCACAGCTTCGTATTCACCCGATGTAATCGGCACAGATTTAACCCCACTTTTTGACACAATTTTGGAGTATATTCCGGAGCCGGAGCGAAACACGAAGGAGCCGTTTCAGATGCTCGTCTCCGCAATCGACTACAACGAATTTGTGGGCAAGATTGCAATCGGCAGAATTGAACGGGGAAAAATCTCCGAAAACGAGGAGGTTGTAGTTTGCAACTTCCACGCACAGGATGAAAAGCCGAAAAAGGCAAAAATAGTAACACTCTATGAATTTAGCGGTCTCATGCGAGTCGAGGTAGACAGCGCAGCAGCAGGCGACATAGTTGCTCTAAGCGGTATTTCAGATATCACAATCGGAGACACCATCTGCTCACCGCAGCTGCCCGAGCCGACACCCTTTGCAAAAATCTCAGCACCCACAATGGAGATGACATTCAGCGTAAACGACAGCCCCTTTGCCGGGCGGGAGGGCAAGTTTGTAACAAGCAGACAGCTGCGCGACAGACTGTTTCGTGAAACTGCCAAGGATGTGTCACTCAAGGTAACAGAGTCAGCCGAGGGCGCTGATAGCTTTATAGTCTCCGGCAGAGGCGAAATGCACCTGTCTATACTAATAGAAACAATGCGCCGCGAGGGCTACGAGTTTGCAGTTTCACCGCCCAGAGTCCTATACAGAGAGATAGAAGGCAAGAAGTGCGAGCCAATGGAGAGGGTCTTAGTGGATGTGCCACAAGAGAACATAGGCGCCGTTATAGAAAAGCTCGGCAGCAGAAAAGGCGATTTTTTAGAGATGACGCCGGTGGGAAACCGCATAAAGGCAAGCTTTATTGTTCCGGGCAGAGGTCTCTTCGGCTACCGCAACGA
>JAAZCZ010000044.1 GCA_012513005.1 Oscillospiraceae bacterium
AAAAAGCAGGACAAAAGCCCAAATGACTGTGCTTTTGTCCCGAATAATTAATAATTTTATATTTTAGCTGTGACTATTTGTCAGAGGGCTTGCCGAGCATCCTGAACATGCTCTTTTTATATGCCTCAACACCGGGCTGGTCAAAGGGGTTTACACCCGACATATAAGCCGAAACTGCGCAGGCAAACTGGAAGAACACAACAAGCTCACCAAAGCCCGCAGCGTCACGGCGGGGAACTAAGATTTCAATGTTCGGCACACCGCCCAGTATATGTGCAGACTTAACGGCAGCGGCGGCAGTGCGATTAACATCAGCCAAATCACGGCCGGCAAGATAGTTAAGCCCGTCTCTGTCACCCAGTGCAAAGGGTATCTTAAATTCAGAGTTTGCCTTCTCAAACTGCAAAACAGTCTCCATCAAAAACCGAGGCCCATCCTGAACAAACTGACCCATAGAATGCAGGTCTGCTGTGTATTCAAGTGATGCGGGGAATATGCCTATACCGTTTTTGCCCTCAGATTCTCCGAAAAGCTGTTTCCACCACTCAGCCATGAATCTAAAAGAAGGCTCATAATATGCCAAAAGCTCTGTGCTGTAGCCAAGTCCATATAGCTTCTGCCTGCCTGCTGCATACTGCCAAGCCGGATTAGAAGGCCCAGGGCTTGCAAGCTCAGATAAGTATTCAGATGCAGAGCCTAATACCTCGGAAATATCAATGCCGGAAACAGCCATGGGCAAAAGGCCGACCGCAGATAAAACACTGTATCTGCCGCCCACATCATCGGGAACAACAAAGCAGTCCCAGCCTTCCTCATCTGCCATTTTTTTAAGAACTCCGCGCTCATTATCAGTTGTGGCAAAAATATGCTTTTTAGCAGCCTTGCCGTATTTTCTCTCTAAAAGTCCCCTGAAAATTCTAAAAGCTAAGGCAGGCTCCAATGTAGTTCCGGATTTGGAAATCACATTGACATCAAAGTCGTCATCGCCAAGCTCTGTTATAATGTCATTTAAGTAGTCAACCGAGAGCCCGGAGCCAACAAAATAGATCTTGCAGCCTTCGCTGTTATCAGTTTTGCCGAGCATATCGACAGCTGCCTTAGCACCCAAGTATGAGCCGCCTATGCCGATAACAACAAGGGCTTTAGACCTGCTTTTAATTTTTGCAGCCGCCGATAAAATAGATTTTAGCTCATTTTTAATAGTTCTCCGAGGAAGCTCAAGCCAGCCCGTAAATTCTCCGCCGGCTCCGCTGCCATCAAGCAATACCCTGTGAGCCTGCGCCGCTGCTGCATAGTCGGGGTCAGCTGAATCTAAAAATGTGCTAATTCCGGATAAATCAACTTTAATCATAATAATTACCTCTTACCCGCAAACTTAAATCATGTCTGCAAGCACTAAAAATGCAAATTTTGCAACCTTAATTATATAATTAAGAACTCAAATATTATACCACAAATAAAGAATATTACAATATACCCCCAAGTTAACGGGCAAAGTGGTGAAAGAAGGCTGATAATAAGCGATAATAGCAAGAGAAGTGGAGAATACTAGCTAAATCAGCAGAGAGAAAAAAGCATATAATATTTATAAATGCACAAATAAAACAGAGCAATAAATTATTTGCAACCAAAAAATCTCAAGCTTTGGTAATAATTTATTCACTTTTGAATGGCTAAAATTAGACTGAACTCGCAGAAAAATGCCGAATTTATGAGGTTTTGAACATTTTCAACAGTATTTTCAACTGTATTTTTATAAGATGGGAAATAAAAATTATTCACAGACTGCTTTACATAATAATTACTCCGAATTTACATATAAAAGACTCTGTGCTTTTGATATTGACTATAATATATCACACGGTTAAAATAGATAAGTAAGACAGGACGGTGATGATTTGAAAAAACCTGAAGACAGAAAAGAATATGTGGGCTGGGGTCTGACTGCATTCTTCGTTATTGCGGGATGCATAGGGCTTTACTTGCTCATAACCAGGTGGGGAGACATTCAAAAAGGCATCAACACGGTGCTGGGAATACTAAGCCCGTTTATTTGGGGCTTTGTAATAGCGTACCTGCTCAGACCACTTGTTCGTGTCACAGAAACTCATGTCACGGTTCCGCTCGGCAGCAAGCTATTTAAGAATAATGCCCACAGAGCCTTTGTATTTGGCAGGGCTGTTGCTATTTTAGCTTCTCAAGCATTTATGATTTTTATCATTGTCATACTGCTGCGCATGATAATACCGCAGATGTACAGCAGCATAGAGAGCATAGCAACAAACAGCGGCAAGTTCTATGAGGATGCAATAGCTTGGGCAAGAAGCGTATTAGACGACTACCCAAAGATAGAAACTGCCTTTGTAAAGCTTGTAGGAGACGCCTCAGACACAATAGTAGACTGGGCAAAGGAAACTGTTCTGCCGACTATGACAGGCGTCATCACAAACATAACAAGCGGCGTTGTGTATTTCCTGCGCGGTGTATATTATGTGGCAGTCGGTGTCATCGCCTCTGTATATATCTTATATAACAAGGAAGCAGCCGGC
>JAAZCZ010000007.1 GCA_012513005.1 Oscillospiraceae bacterium
AAACGAGTCAGAAGAGAAAACACTAGAGCTTACAAAGATTAAGAAGAACTTAGACGCTATCGGCAGCTATCTCCTTCGCCAGATTGATGAGGATGTTAAGTCCTATCAGCCCATTCAGAAGTATTCGGCAATGCCCAAGGACACCCCCGATTGGGCCAGCCATTTTGACGCCGCCCTGCGCATTGCATGCCAGGTCCCGACAGAAATTTTATTTGCAGCAGCACAGGCAGCAAAGCAGCTTGTTGCTTTGGCTGATGTCTGCAACACCTCTCTGCTCAGCGATGTCGGAGTCGGCTTAGAGCTTTGCCGTGCCGCCATGCTCGCATCCAGATTCACCATTATGACAAATGCCAAGGGCATGCAGGACGAAGTTTTTGCAATGACCCTAAACCGCGAAAACGCAATACTCTTCTCTGAAATTGACGGCATTATTGATGCCGGTCTTAAAAAGGTTGAGGCTTCACTCGCATAATTAGCAAAGTAAATCTTATTACTTAACACAAAAACAAGGGAGCATTAAATGATTACGGTATCTGATCTTGGCCTGCAGTTTGGTGGACAGCAGCTCTTTAACAAGGTTGACCTGCAGTTTACAGGCGGCAATTGCTACGGAATAATAGGGGCAAACGGCGCCGGAAAGTCCACATTCTTAAATATTCTCGCAGGTACTGTTGAGTCTACGAGCGGTCATGTATTTATTGACCCTAAGGCTCGTATGTCTGTTTTGAAGCAGAACCAGAGCCTGTTTGACGAATACACGGTTATTGATACCGTAATCATGGGCAATCTGCGTCTCTATGAGTGCGGCCTTGCTAAGGACGCTATCTATGCGCAGGATTCTATGACCGACGAGGACGGTATTCGCGCCTCAGAGCTTGAGGAGGAATATGCCGCCCTCGGCGGTTGGGAGTCAGAGAGCGACGCCTCTCGAATCTTGCAGGGCTTAGGTGTGGACACCGACCTGCACTATTTGCAGATGAGCGATGTCGAGCCTAAAATTAAAGTCAAGGTTTTACTTGCGCAGGCGCTCTTCGGCAAGCCTGATATAATTCTTTTAGACGAGCCGACAAACAACCTAGATATTAAAAGCGTTGTCTGGCTTGAGGAATTTCTAATGGACTACGAGGGCACTGTGCTTGTTGTGAGCCATGACAGATATTTCCTGAATAATGTTTGCACACACATCGTAGATATCGACTACGGCAAGATAAAAATGTATGTCGGTAACTATGATTTTTGGTTTGAGTCCTCACAGCTTATCCAAAAGCTTATGAAGGATCAAAATAAAAAGGCTCAGCAGAAAATCGAGGAGCTGCAGAGCTTTATTGCAAGGTTTTCTGCCAATAAGTCAAAGTCTAAACAGGCTACAAGCCGCAGAAAGCTACTTGAAAAAATTAGTGTCGAGGAGCTTCCCGCATCCGGCAGAAGATATCCATGGGTAGGTTTTAAGGCAGAGCGCGAGCCGGGAAAAGACAGGCTTTTTGTGACTGAGGTTTCAAAATCCTTTGACGGCAAGCCTATACTGAATAACATCAGTTTTTCTGTCGGCAAGGAGGATAAGATAGCGATCATCGGCAAGAATGAGCTTGCTGTTACTATGCTGTTTAAGCTGCTCGCCGGAGAAGAGGAGCCTGATTCGGGGAACATTAAGTGGGGTGTTTCGACTACGCAGGCATACTTCCCCAAGGACCACAACAGCTTTTTTGAGGACTGCGACCTTAGTATTATTGACTGGATTCGCCAGTTTTCTGCCGATAAGCGCGAGAGCTATCTAAGGGGCTTTTTGGGCAGGATGCTGTTTTCCGGAGATGAGGTTTATAAGCCTGTTTCTGTTTTATCAGGCGGTGAAAAGGTCAGGTGCATGCTCTCTAAGCTTATGCTGAGTGGTGCAAGTGTACTAATGCTCGACCAGCCTACAAACCACCTGGATTTAGAGAGTATTGCAGCTCTTAATAACGGCCTGTCTGCCTTTGCGCACAATGTGCTCTTTTCAAGCCACGACCATCAGCTCACACAGACTGTTGCCAACAGGATTATCGAAATTAACGCAGACGGCAGCATCACCGACAGAGCCTGTTCATACGACGAATACTTGCAGCTATAATCGTTGCTGCGACATTTTGATTTTGCAGCAGCGGGCATATTCGCCGTGTGCCTGTAATTTGCAGATTATTATTTGCACGCTGTCTTATGGCGGCGTGCTTTTGATTTTCTTTTAATACAG
>JAAZCZ010000045.1 GCA_012513005.1 Oscillospiraceae bacterium
AAGTTTGAAAAGCTGGGGCTGTTAAGATCTGTGCGCTACGGCAGCAGAGTGCGATACCGAGTGTCTGCGTAGGATATGTAAATTACAAAATAATAAGGTTACAAAAAAGACTGCACGAAGATAAATTTATCTTCGTGCAGTCTTTTAAATTTGGAGCTGGCAAGGTGACTTGAACACCCGACCTGCTGATTACGAATCAGCTGCTCTACCGACTGAGCTATGCCAGCATAATAAAATATATAAATTGGGATTTTTGCTCCCGATTGCCAATGAATTTTAGCATAAGCAGACTTATAAGTCAATTGCGAATACGCCTATCCTGCCCCTTTTGCCCTGCCTAAAAATGCATATTACAAACTGTATTAATCCCATGTTTTTACTTGCTTAATTTGATTGCTCAGAGCTTAGTTTTTAATATTTTTGTAACCTCGGTTTGCAAATCGGTAAATATTTGAGATATTTGTAACAAAATCGCTTTAATTTTCTTGTCAAGTGTTACAAACAGTTTTACATAATCATATTATTTAACGATATTACAATAGTTATCAACACTTTCAACACAGTTGTCAACATTGTTAGCATCAAATAATGCCCATATTATCGGCTATTTATGCCTTTTAGTCTGTTATGCCTTGGAATTTGTACTTTCTGTTTTCAGTAATATGGTTTACATAAAATTTGTATCTTTTTTCCGGTGATAAAAAAATAAATAAAATATAGCTAAATGCACAAATATTTTGCTTTTTGTTCTATGTTTTTATATGTAGCCCTCTGCCGCCATTGAGTAGTAATCGGTGTCGCTTATTATAATATGCTCTTTTAGTTTTATGCCGACTGCATCTAGGGCGGTGCTTAGCCTTTTAGTTGTTTCGATGTCGTCTTTTGAGGGGCTTAGAATTTCGCTTTTGTGGTTGTGCGCAAGTATTACCTGCGCTGCTTCCGAGGTGACTGCCTGTCTGACTGTTTTTCTTATGCTGATGCCGGCGCAGCTTTCGTCTCCCCTGCCGATTTCGCGGCAGGATAATATTTTGCAGGCAGAATCTAAGCTGAGCATGTAGACTATTTCGTCACGCTCAAAGAGATATAGCGGTTTTAGATACTCTGCTGCCTCGCGGGTGTTTTTTATCTTTTTACTTTTGGGCGTATTGCTTGCAGCCTGTCTTTTGCCTGTTTCGGATATTAGCTTTAAATACACTGCTGTCTGCCTGCCTACCCCCGGCACCTTGCATAGCTCTTCTATGTCGGCAGATAAAACTGAATTTAAGCTGCCGAAGCTGTCTATTAGGGCGTGGGCTATCGGGTTTGTGTCTGTTCTCGGAATAGAATAGAAAAGAAGCAGCTCGAGGGCGTTTATGTCTGAAAAGCCTGTAAGCCCCGATTTTTCAAAATGCTCTTTCATTCTCTTTCTGTGCCCGTCGTGTATGCCCATGTTATATATCCTCGTTGGCGCGGGCATTTAGATTAGTGCCGCCTCTTGCCCCTGCCAGATATTCATAATATGCCTGTGAGCCTATCATGGCAGCATTGTCACCGCAGAGGGAAAGCGGGGGGAAATATAGCTCAATTCCCGCTTTATCGGCAGCTTCGTTTAGATCTCGTCTTATGCGTGAGTTTGCTGCAACGCCTCCGGCTGCCACCACTTTTTTATAGCCCAGCATCTGCGCTGCTGCCATTGTGCGAGGCACTAGGCTGTCGCTCACGGCTTTGCAAAAGGAAGCTGCTATTGATGCTTTGTCTATGTCTTCTCCTTTTTGCTCTGCTGTGTGGGCTATGTTTATTACCGCAGTTTTTAGACCTGAAAAGCTCATATCAAAGTCGTTGCCCGAGACTTTGCCTATCGGAAGCTTATATTTGCTGTCGTCTCCTAACTTTGAAAGCTCGTCTAGGGGTCTGCCGCCCGGGTATGGCAAGCCTAAGACTCTTGCGACTTTATCAAAGCACTCACCGGCAGCGTCGTCTCTTGTGCCGCCTAT
>JAAZCZ010000046.1 GCA_012513005.1 Oscillospiraceae bacterium
CAGGAGGCTCTTCGGGTTTAGGAGAAGCTTCTTTTTCGCTCGGGGCGGTATCTGAGGGAATAACAGAGCCCACAGCCCCTGGTGAGCCTGATTTAGAACTGTTTCCGCTGGGTTTCTTTGCCGATAAACTGCTGCAAGCTGTCATTGTAAGTAGAATCAGCACAAGAAAAATACAGATTGCAGCTTTTCTTTTATTAGTATTCATACAAGCTCTTCCTTTCTAAAATCTTAAATTAACCGTGTATTGCGTTTTGAATAGTGTTGTCGTCTTCAAAATGAAAAATAACAAAATGCTCATCTGAATAAACAAGTCTGCCAAGATGTCTATTATCAATACTATTTTCGTTCGAAAACTGCTCGCCTGATTCTATATTGCTGTAAAGTGGGAAATCCTGATTTGCTTCATATTCCTCCTTGGTCAATAGCAGGAAGCTGACACCTCTGTCTCGCTTAGGCATATTATCATCTTTTAACATAAGCATTCGGTGAAGCTTAAGCGACGGGAAATATATACCCATTACATCAATACTGCCGTTTGTTAGTTCACGTACAACATTAGCGTGCCAAAAAGTTGAGTACCCATGTGTGTAGTTTTTTCGGGTAAGAAAGTCAACGGCAGGTCTTATCTCTGGAACAAGGTGAATGTTGCTATACGAAAGACCGCCGTATCTAAAGTTTGGAACATTGTTTTCGGGAGGATTCGTGAGCTTTACTATGCGGTAGAAGCCTCCGAAAACTAGAAAAACAGATACAATAAGGGCGATAGCTTGCCCGAAAACAGATATGGGGCTTGTTTTTGTATCAAGCATAGTTGCAATAAGGGGTATGGAAAGAATTAAAACAGGAATGTAATAAAGCTCAAAGAAAAATGAATTTAAAAACAAAAATGCAAATGTGTTAACAAAAAATGCTGACAAAAAGAATATCCAGAGAAACTGCGAGCCAAAGCCTTCATTTTCTTTTTTGTTTTTGCGGAATTTTAGCAACACTTTAACAGCAAGATAAAGCAATAGGGGCACAAAAACTAGCGCAAATAAAGAAGTGATACCCGAAACTGAAAATACGGGACTATTAGGCATATATCCACTAACAGTAAGCATTGCATTAATAACAGTTTCTAACTTGGAAACAGAAAAAGACGATAGGGCTGAGGTATAATAATTATCAAATAGGAAAAACTGCCTAAGGACTTTCTCATTAATAACAACGCCTAAAAAGTTTGATGCAAGGCCTGAAATGCTTAGAAGCAGGGGTTTATTGCCGAGAATTAGATTAACACTGTCGCTGAGCTTTGAAGAGCGACTGTCTGCGGTGAGCAGCGTTTCAATAAGACAAGCTAAAAATAGCGGGAAAATAGTAATCAGAAGCTGGCGAATACCGCCTAAGCCACTCAAAAAGCCAAGTAGCAGAAAAAGCGCAACGGTTAGTTTGCGGCTTGAGCTGGGCTTTTGACCCGAAAACTTCAAAAATAGACCAAGGAGCAAAAAACCGATCGCAACATGCGGAATATAGTATGTGTGAAAATTCAGTATTCGTGCGGTTGCAATACTCATAGGAAGCAAAAGGAGTGAAGCTGAAAAAATACGAGCAGACCTTCTGACGGAGGTTTTGCGAATCATAAATAGATAGCTTAGAACAAGGATAATATTTAGAATAATTATCCCCCAAAAACGCACGACTTGCCATTTGTCTGTAATTTTGAACAAAGCAGAGTAGACAAGCTGAGTGTTAATAACTCTCAGCTCGGAGGAATACACCCAGTCAGAGCTTATAATAGCGTTTTTTTCAGATAAATGTTTAGCCAATGTAAGCTCGCTTGAAGCGTCTCCGTCTAAAATATTTCCGCTAATGTGATATGCTGCAAAACAGAACACAATAAAACAGACGGCAAAAAAGAGCGCTGCCCAATATGCGGTTTTAGAAAAGTTCATTTTATTCTGCATAGAAAACCTCGGTATTAACTGCAATTATTTAACGGCTCCTCTAAAAACAATATATATTACGCAAAAGCCAATGTCAATTGCGCTAAAAGAAATAGCACCAAAATAAACGCAATAATAAAAAATTAGGCTAATGTAAAAACTACATTAGCCATTGCAAAGCACTTATTCAATTATCTAATTTTATCTAAGAGCATATTATACTGAGTATGAGACATGTTTATTCCGAGACCCTTAATACCGCCCAATACGCCAAAGTTTGATTCAATCCTTGACTCAACATAATCAGAGTAAATATCATCTATTCTAAAAAGCTCTTCTGCTTCGTGATTATTATTTATGCGAAAACAAGAAGCACTTCGCGCTGTATGGTGATCTTCACCTCTAACTGTCACCGTTCCACCGGGCCCATTAAATGATATTGCTCCACTCTCAAGAGCAGAAATTACTGCCTCGGTTTCAGTTGTCCCTGCATATTCTGCTGCAAGTTTATATAGATAAATAGAACTGTAAGCAGTTTCTGCATCCATACCAAGGTATGGTATAGCAGATTTATCATATCGGTTGCGAAAATTAGTTGTGAATGCTTTTGCTGCTTTTAACTCTAATTCTTCAATATATGAGGCCATAATATATGTGTTTTCTAAAATTGGAGGTGGGAATGTTGCATTCTGCGAGGATACTGCAGCAACCATTGTAGAAGCATGAGGTATATAGTTTAGCCCTCGCTCATGCCACCGCAAGTAAAAGTTGTCTTGGTTAGGAAAAACTAGAATTGTGAATAGTATATCTGTATTGACTTGCAATACCCTATCAATTATTGGATCAAAACAAGAAATTTTATCGTCAAGGTATTCTGTGCCAACAACTTCACCACCAAGCTGGTGTACAAAGTACTTGACCCATTCTGCAGAAAGGATACCATAATTGTAGTCGGCAGCAATAACGTAGCATTTGCGACCATATTTTGAAATCAGATAACTTAACATATGATACATTTGATGTTCTGGCATTGCAGATAAACAAAAAGTATAGTGGCTGGATACGCCACCCTCAGTTTGCTGAGTATCAAAAAAGAGCAGCCTTGCTTTTTCAGCAACTGCAGTCATTACATCCCTTGATGGTGATAATGAGGAGCCCACAAGTACATTTATGCGCTCTTCTTCAACGAGGTTTTGTGCATAAATTTTGGTTAGAGTTAAGTCAGACTGATCATCTTTAAAGATAATAGACACTTGCTTACCAAGGATTCCACCTTGTGAGTTTATTTCCTCAGCTGCCAGCATATATGAAGCTACTTTACAACGCTCCAAATATGAATATACTCCTGAAAAGTCTCCAATTATTCCTATTTTTATTTCATTGTGGTTTTCGACTGTGTTTGTGCACTTAGCGAGCATAGCAATTGGCAATTTTATAGAAGCTATACATCCTACGTTGGGTTCTCCCAAGATGCTTACGTCACCACCAAAGCGCAAAGCTATTTTTTTTACAGTTGCTAGTCCAATACCACTACCGTCAACACCACCTTCATTTTGAAGTCTTTGAAATGCTTCAAAAATTTTTGCGGCATACTTCATTTCAAACCCGTAACCATTATCTTCGAAAAAAAGTTCGATACTATTTTCTGATATTTTAGAATATACAGATATCTTCGCATTTTTTCTACCTCTTGTAAACTTTATGCTGTTCGATAGCAAATTGCATACCATAAGCTTCAATAAAAATCTGTCACAGAATAAGTCAGGAAGGCCTTTCGTTGACAATGATACAGAGTGATTAAGCTCTCCACGCATCAGCTCATCAAAACATTGCTGGACAAGAGAAGATATTAAAACAGTTTCAACATCTATTGACTTGAACCCAGCTTTTGAATATTCCATTATTTTTTGAACCATATATGTTATTTCATCGCATATCCGACGTATAGAATTAATATCCTCAACAGACTGTGGAAGAAGAGCACTTTTATTGTCTTCTTCTATAAAGTCTGCATAAATACTGATTTGCCTTGCGGGGGTCTTTAGCTCATGTGAGACAGTGTAAATAAAAGTGCTAATATCTTCATAAGTGCTGTAAAGAGTGTTCTGCTCATTTTCTTCTCTTCTGATGTTAGCATCATTGTTAGCTTCATTATTATTCATGACCAAACTCGATTCTAAATAAACTAGGAGTTAAATCAGTCTCACGTTTAAAAATCCTACTGAAATAATCTACGCTTTTATATCCCAATGCGAGCGCAATTTCGTGTATTTTTTTTGTTGTGTGACACAGCAAAAGTTTAGCTCGCGAAATTTTAATAAAATTGACATATGACTGATAACCTCTCCCGGTTTCAGATTTTAATAGTGCACTTAAGTATTTTGGATTCACAAAATATGATTTTGCTAACTCATTTAAGCTAGCGGCCTCACCTACATCATTTAGTAATGACAAACAGACTCTTCTAGCAATGCTATTCTTTGAATTGACAATGAACGGAGCTACAGCATCGATAATTGCGAGAACTCTGCTCGAAAAAGTAGACACCATTTCATTTGAAGAACAATGTATTGTCTCAACGTGACAAAGAAAGTCAAGTGGTACATAGAGTTCCAAGTAACTGCACTTAGCTAACAAATGCTTTTTTAGCTCTAAAAGAGCTTGATTTATTGGCTCAACACATTCGTAAAAAGTGTTTCCTTCAAATAAACCTGCGGCTATATGATTAGCATAGGACAGTGCGTTTACACGATCAACAGCAAGGACGAAGTCAGCTAATGCTCGCAAATCTACTGACCCTAAGTTCGTGTTTTCATATATCGTTTCAAGATAGTTAAATGCGCGATCAAATGTTTCTGTAATCTTTTCCTCGTCAATTGGTTTCAGCACATAGTCAAAAGCGCCATTTAATATACCTTCTTTAGCATAACTAAAATCTGCAAACTCGCTTAGCAGGATTACACAACAGCAAAGTCTTTTGCTGTAAATCCGTCTTAACAACTCAATGCCGTCAATAAATGGCATACGAATATCTGTAACAACAACATCAACTGCGTTTGTTTTTAATATTTCCAGCGCCTCAAGACCGTTGCTTGCCTCATACTTAATTTGAAATCTATCTTTGTTCATTTCAAAATAATTCATTCGAATTATTTTTCTGCGAAAAACCTCTTTGTCGTCAATAACGAGCACAGTAAACATTTTTTGCACTCCTAAATAGTACTTTTGTATAACCATACTATCATCAGAAAATTTGTTATTCAATAGGTAATAGTTATTTATAGCCCAACATTCAGGCGAGTAATACTACTTGCCTGAATGTTGTTGATTTACGCTGTAATAACAATTACTAATTTTTCAGTTTAAATTTGGGTAGAATGATACTAATTATTGCGCCAGCAGCAGCACCAGCTCCAAGAACGATAAAGCAAGCAGTCCAACCAAGCTTTTCGGCGATTGCTGTTGCAATTATGGGTGAAAGAATTCCACCACCACCAATACCAATCATTATATTTACGCCAAACATTTTTCCTGCGGCGTTTTCATTTTGCAACAAATCCATTGGGAGAGCCCCTGAAGTTGCATTAGTTACAGGCACTCCCCATCCACAGAGTATTGCTGCGAAACAAGCCAAAATGAATGAATACGGTGCAATAAATGGGAAGATAGCTGTAGAAATTGCAGCCACTAGGAAGCCCGGAATAGCTGTGGTAAAAGCTCGCGCTTTTAGAGGCTCCCAACCTTTTCTCACCAGACCATCGGATATTGCACCACCAATTGGCGTAGACAACACCCCAACTAAACCTGCCAACAACACTGCGGTTGCTGCTTGATTTGAAGAATATCCGACGATTTTTAAATAATTTGCAACAACAGAGTTAAAGCCAATTAATTGCCAGCAGTTAAAAAATAAAATGAATATGCAAAGCCAGCAAGCAACAGTCTTAAACGGATTAATGTCTTTTTTCTCACCACCAGATTCGCTTGAAACTACTTCGTCAGGATACAGGTTTTTGGGTGGCTCTCTCATTAAGATAGCCCAGATAGCAGTGGATATTGCGAGTATTATGCCCCACACCTTAAATGCACCCTGCCAACTTCCTGCGGCACTTGTTAGTGCGGTTGCAACAAATCCCCCTATGCCAATACCTAGCGTTAAACCGCCACCAATGACTCCGGAGGCTAAACCGCGCTGTGAAGCGGGAAACCATGCTACGGAACTGTTTACTCCCACAAGCCAAAGGATACCCCAACCTTGCATGAACCTAAATAGCAATATCAAATTATAGTTTCCGGCTAGAGGGATGCCAATGGTGCCAACAACCATGAGAAGAAGTCCAACAAGACCTGCCCCACGGTACCCAATTTTGGGAGTTAATAACGCTTCAACATAACTGCCTATTGCATAACCAGCCATTAAAAGGGCGGATCCAAGACTAGCTTGTATAGCAGAAATCTTAAAAGTCTCGGAAAGCTCATTCGAAGCCATACCCCACATGGTTAGACCTG
Organism: Oscillospiraceae bacterium; assembly: GCA_012513005.1. Classification (GTDB taxonomy): domain Bacteria; phylum Bacillota; class Clostridia; order Oscillospirales; family Oscillospiraceae; genus Scatomorpha. The sequence continues at coordinate 6,432 of JAAZCZ010000046.1, forward strand.
CATAGGCCATTGCACAAACAATGAAGTTGATAATAAGAATTATCCAACGATAATTTGGATTTAGCGTTTTTCTGTTTGCCATATTGCTGCCTCCTTCTAAATAATAATGAAAATTGAGGCTATGTACGTTCTAAGTATTTTTTGTCTATTGAGGCACAGAGGGAGTATGTGGTATCAACCATATTTGCTACATAAAGACCACCCACCTGAGTTAGAAGTTGGTATGCATCATATGAATCGTAGCCATAGTCTCTAACCATCCACTCAATAAGATCTGCATATGCTATGCGAGCTGCGTCTTCCATTGGCTTTGCACTTCCAACTGACATTATTCTTTCTTTCGACTCAATACGAGGCCACTTAATTGCCTTGTTTTTTATAACGTCAAAACTAACTGTGATTTTTGCTGAAACCTCGAGGGCGACCCCGCAGAGTTCACCTTGACCCTGTGCAGCGTGACAGTCACCTACGTAAAATAGTGCACCGGGATTATGAACTGGCAAGTAAATTTTGTTGCCGGGGCACACATCTGGGCAGTCCATATTTCCACCAAAGGGGCCTGGAGTAAGTGCTTGAATAGACTCAGTGTCAGGAGCTGTCGCCATAGTCCCGCAAAAAGCATTGGCAGGAATAGTGACACCAATTTTCTCACAACGCCATGTTTTTCCGTTATCCTTTGTTTTCCACATATACACCTTTTCATCCAAAGGTTTTTGCAGTGTTTTAGTAATTGAGTTTGACTGAAGACCACCAAAATACTCCATAATGCAGCTTACTGCCCAGTCTCGAGTAAACTCGATGCTTTCAAAATGTACTACTAATGTGTCCCCTGGCTCTGCACCATTTATATATACAGGCCCAGCTTGAGGATTGAGAAACTTTGCATTTCTAACCGCTGCTTTTGGTGAAGTATCCTCACTGGTAATACGACTCTCAAAAGCATCATCAGTGTGAAGGGTAACTGTGTCTCCGATATTAACTGTTACACACGGCTTGAGATTTGGACTGAATAAATAGTTGTAAACATCTAACTTTACTTCATGGTGTGCCATTATTTTTTCCTCCTTTAATATGATTCAATAGCAAATTCGCGAAGAACTTGGCCATTGTCCTAAAAATAATGTATCATATATATTTTTTCATACAATACACAGATGGAACATATTCGGCGACACAAAACTCAGCATTTTCATATCACACAAGCGATAAATGAGATTTGTAGAGTACTTTTATGACTTTTGTTGTGATTAACTGTGGCTTTTTGGCGCAAAAAAATCGGCAGAATCTGAATCAGATCCTGCCGATTTCAAAATCAAACAGTTAAGCCTATGCTTTTCCGCCGCGTCTTGCCTTGCGATTTTTCTTTTTAATTGAGCTGTATGCAATAGCGCCGGCAATCAGCACTGCAACTATAATGAGAGACACGATGAGAAGGGTATTGCCTGAGCTATTTCCCGCATCTCCTGTCTTAACGCCCAGCCAGAGAGTATCCATGCTTCTTGTTGCCTCAGCGGGCAAATTGAGGAAGGTCTGAGAATTCTTTATAACTTCCTCAGAGGGATACGCCAGCGGATTTTCAGCTGTTTCTGGATCCATCAGCTTTTTGGTCTCCGATGAGGGGGCAGAAAGACCGAGGTAGGATAAGTTCTCGGCTGAAATCTTAGGAGAAGACACAAAGTTAATATAAGCCTCAGCCGCCTCCTTGTGAGTGCTTCCTACAGGAATGCACATGGCGTCAACATAGAGGTTTGTGCCCTCCTTGGGGTGATAGAATTTCAGATTCTCATTTTTTTCTTTCATAACAAGGTAGTCGCCTGCGTAATACGGTGCAATCCAGGCTTCCTCATGCTGCATCTGGCTATAAATCTGATCCATTACATAGCCCTGAAGCACCGGCTTCTGCTCAGAGAGCTTGTCTGCTGCCGCTTTAAGCTGCGCTGCGTCAGTCGTGTTAAGGTCATAACCGAGCAAAAATTCAGCCACACC
>JAAZCZ010000047.1 GCA_012513005.1 Oscillospiraceae bacterium
ATGCTGCATCTGGCTATAAATCTGATCCATTACATAGCCCTGAAGCACCGGCTTCTGCTCAGAGAGCTTGTCTGCTGCCGCTTTAAGCTGCGCTGCGTCAGTCGTGTTAAGGTCATAACCGAGCAAAAATTCAGCCACACCGAAAGCATCACGCGGGTTATCAAACATAAGAATCTTGCCCTTATATTTGCTGTTCCAAAGCAGATCCCAGCTTCCGATATCAGCTTCGTCAACAAACTTACTGTTGTAAATAATTCCGGTTGTACCCCAGGCATAGGGTACAGAGTACTTATTGTCGGGGTCATACTCTTTGTTTTTGTGAGCCTCGTCAATCAGCTTGTAGTTCGGTATGTTGTCGAAATTGAGTGGGAGCAACATGTTCTCAGCAATAAGCCTGCCTATCATGTAGTCAGACGGAATTATGACGTCATATGATGAGCCACCGGCTTTGAGCTTGGTGTAGAGACTCTCGTTTGAATCAAAGGTGACATAGTTAACTTTGATTCCGGTCGCCTCGGTAAAGGCTTTATTCACGTCGATAGCGTCGTCTGTACCGTCGGAAATGTACTGCCCCCAGCTAAACACATTGATAGTGATATCTGACTTCGGTGCCTCCTCGGCAAAAACGCCGATTGCGCCGGATAAAACCATGCACAAAATAAGGCTAAGCGACAAGGCTGTAATAATAATCTTTTTCATTTATGTAGTCCTTCCTCCGCGAAGAGCTCTTCTGGCTTCGCGGCTTCTTTTTTCGTCGGTTGCCTGCAAGAGATTCATAAGAGTCATAACAAGCAGGATTGCAATAAACAGCAGGGTGAATAGTGCGTATATTTTCGGATGTAAGGGCTTTTTGGTGTAGTTGTATATTTCAACAGGCAAGGTAATAAATCTGGGTCCGTAGACAAAATAGGAAATAACAAAGTCATCAAGGCTCATAGTAAATGCCATAAGAGCACCGGATATGATTCCGGGCATTATTTCATGAATAATAACCTTAAAAAACACGCCGACAGGAGTGCAGCCTAGGTCAAGAGCTGCATCACTTAAGTCATTGTCCATCTGCGTGAGCTTCGGCAAAACAGATAAAATAACATAGGGCAGGTTAAAGGTGATATGTGCTATCAGCAGCGTTCCAAAGCCCAAGATATTATTTGTCTTCATCATCTGCCCAAAGAAAGCAAAGAGCAGGGCAAGTGAAACACCGGTGACAATCTCAGGGTTAGTCAGCGGAATATTTGTGAGATTCATTGTGAGCGAGCGAAGCTTGCCCCTCATTCTAAATATCCCAAGAGCTGCCATAGTGCCTAGCATAGTGGCAATAAGTGAAGATACCACTGCAACTATAACAGAGTTTAGAAGTAATGGCAAAAGCACGCCGTCTTTAAAAAGAGCGCCATACTGGGAAAAGGTGAAGCTGCCGAACTTTGAAATATCGGCAGAAGAGTTAAATGACGCGACTGCCAAAATAATCATCGGGGTATAGAGAAACAAAAGCGCGACATATGTGAAAATACGGTTAAATCTCTTCATATCGTAGCCACACTCTCTTCGTCAGCCCCGGAAAAGCGGTTCATAAGCGAAACACATGTGAGCACCAAGACCATAAGCACAAGCGACATAGCAGCGCCCAGATTTGGGTTATATGCAGTTTTGAACTGGCTTTCAATCACGTCGCCCATCAAAACAGTGCCGGTTGAGCCGAGTTTTCTCGATATGTAAAAGGTTGAAACAGCCGGAACAAAAACCATAGTAATCCCGGATATTATCCCGGGCACAGAAAGCGGCAGTGTGACTCGCATAAATACTCCGGCAGAATTACAGCCCAAATCCGATGCTGCCTCATACAGCCTGTCATCAATTTTCATCATAACGGAATAAAGAGGCAAAATCATATAGGGCAGGTAGTTATAAACCATACCAAGAATAACAGCGCCGTTATTCCTGATAAGAGGCAGGGGGCTGATGCCGATATTTTTCAGCAGTGAGTTTATTATTCCCGTATCCTCCAAAATTGCGACCCAAGCCAAGGTGCGCAGAAGAAAGCTCATGCACATAGGGAGCATAATAAGCATATACAAAAGCCTCTGTTTTCCGGGAGAACAGGTAGAAATATAATAGGCGGTAGGATAGCCGATTAAAAGGCAGATAAGCGCCGAAACAATCGCCAGCACAACACTTTTTAATAAAATAGGCAGGTAACTGCTCATGCTTCTGATATTTTGCAGCGTGAAATCTCCGCTTAAAGAGTCAGTAAACGCAAAGTAAATAACAATAGCAAGCGGAACGATAGTGAAAATGAGCATCCATATCAGATAGGGAGCAGCAAGCTTTTTAGTACTCATTTAAGCTCTCCTCAATAAGTGTGCTGTCATCCTCCCCAATAATTGTGTCGGGGTCAGAAATCTCATCATACTCAGCCGAGTATGAGCTGTAATCTCCGAACATGCCCGAATACTCACTCTTTTTCATAACATGAATGTCATCGGGAGTGAGCTTGATGCCGATTTCAGTGCCGACAGGGTAATAGTCGGTAGTCTGAATAAGCCACTTAAAGCCCTTAAAATCAACAATTGTGTCGTAGTGAACGCCCTTAAAGGTAACCGAGTCAACAGTTCCGCGCAGGTGACCCTTTTCGGTGGGAACAATGTCAATATCCTCCGGACGAACAACAATGTCAACCGGCTCATTTTTAGCGAAGCCCTTGTCTAAACAGCGGAACTTTCTACCAAAGAATTCAACAAGAAAATCATCGCGCATAATGCCGTCTAATATATTGGATTCACCAATAAAATCAGCGACAAAGGCATTCTTAGGCTCGTTATAAATGCCCTCCGGAGTGCCTATTTGCTGTATTCTGCCCCTGTCCATAACAACAACAGTGTCAGACATAGACAGAGCCTCTTCCTGGTC
>JAAZCZ010000048.1 GCA_012513005.1 Oscillospiraceae bacterium
ACAATAGACGGACTAAACACACTAGTTCGTGGTCAGAAGCTTCCGATATTCTCCTGCTCCGGTCTGCCGCATGCTCCCTTAGCAGCGCAGATAGCCCGTCAGGCAAAGGTCTTGGGCGGCAGCGAGAACTTCGCGGTTGTATTTGCTGCCATAGGAATAACCTTTGAGGAGTCTGAGTATTTCATTCAGGACTTCCGCCGCACAGGAGCAATCGACAGAACAGTCGTATTTTCAAACTTAGCAAACGACCCTGCTGTCGAGCGTATAGCAACACCGCGTATGGCGCTCACCGCAGCTGAATATCTTGCATTTGAGAAAGACATGCACGTTCTTGTCATTCTAACAGACATAACAAACTACGCAGAGGCACTGCGTGAGGTCTCGGCTGCTAAGAAGGAAGTTCCCGGCAGACGCGGATACCCCGGCTACCTCTACACAGACCTTGCAACAATGTACGAAAGAGCCGGCCGTCGCTTGGGCAAAAAGGGTTCAATCACAATGATTCCGATACTCACAATGCCTGAAGACGACAAGACTCACCCGATCCCCGACCTCACAGGCTATATCACAGAGGGCCAGATAATCCTCTCCCGTGAGTTGCACAGAAAGGGCATTGAGCCCCCTGTCGACGTTCTGCCGAGCCTCTCTCGTCTTAAAGACAAGGGAATAGGCGAGGGCAAGACCCGCGGTGACCACGCAGGTACCATGAACCAGCTTTTCGCAGCCTATGCCCGCGGCAAGGATGCAAAGGAACTCATGACAATTCTCGGTGAGGCGGCACTGTCCGACGACGACAAGCTGTTTGCCAAGTTCTCCGAAGAATTTGAGAGCAGATATGTAAGCCAAGGCTTCGAGGCAAACAGAACTATCGAAGAGACCCTAACACTGGGCTGGGATTTGCTCTCGATACTGCCTAAGAGAGAATTAAAGCGTATTAAGCAAGAGTTTATCGAGAAGTACCTGCCCGAAGAAGGCTAAGGTGATCTGATGGCAAACAAAGCAGTAACACCAACCAGGATGGTGCTAAATCAGCTCAAAGTCAGGCAGAAAACCGCCAGACGCGGTCACAAGCTTCTAAAAGACAAGCGTGATGAGCTGATGCGCCAGTTTCTTGAGGTGGTGCGAATAAACAAGAAGCTCAGGGAAAAGGTTGAAAAGGGACTCACCGATGCGTTTGCATCGCTTGCTGTTGCAAGTGCCATAATGTCTCCCGAGATGTTAGAGCAGGCTCTTTTATACCCGCGCCAGAGCGTTGAGCTTGGCAGGACATTCAAGAATGTAATGAGTGTCAATGTGCCTCAGTACGAATTTAAAACAAAAAACGATGACCCGTCAGAGATATTCCCCTACGGTTTTGCACAGACCTCCGGAGAACTCGACGATGCGTTAGCTGAGCTTGCTCGTGTCTTTGTTGACATGCTGGAGCTTGCACAGGTAGAAAAAACCATGCAGCTTTTGGCAGAGGATATCGAAAAAACCCGCAGACGCGTCAATGCACTTGAATATGTAATGCTGCCTGAGCTGGCAACAAACATCAAGTACATCTCGATGAAGCTGCAGGAAAACGAAAACGCAACAAAGGTACGCCTGCTCAAGGTCAAAGAGATGGTGCTGCAAAACGCCCACAACTTTAAGTACTGATAAGCTAAATAGTGCAAAAAGCCCCGAGCTATTATTGCTCGGGGCTTTAGTAATCAGTGCACAATAAGCGTTTTTCGCAGGAGACTTGCAGCTAAAAAATAAAGTTACCTTGACATGTAATAAAATAAGAAGCATACTAATAAAAAGCAGTATTTATAAGCAATATTAGTTATTTTGGCTCTTACTCGATTTTATCTGCAGGGAGCGTGATTATTTTGACTGAGGATAGCAGGAGGAGATCTCTGGATACCAAGCTGATGCAGGAAAAGCTCAAGGGAGACTCTTTTCCGGATAATTGGAACGGTTTTTTAGACGATGATATTCGCGCGTTTTTTGATGAGCTTCTAAACCAAACAGGGCAAAAAAAGAGCGAAATAATAAGAAAAGCCAATCTCTCGCGCACCTACGGCTATCAGATAATGGAGGGCAGGAGACTCGGAAAGCGGGATTACTATCTGCTCATTTCAATAGCCATGTCGCTTGACTTAAAGACAACTCAAAGAATGCTCGCAGTCACACACTGCGGAGCTTTGCACCCCTTAATAAAAAGAGATGCCGCAATAATATTTGCAATTAACCACGGCTACGACAACGAAGAGACCTATGAATTTATGAGCACACTAAAGCTCGCCCCATTAGATGACGGTTCACTAAAATAAATATATCCTGCTTTGTATGCATTAGGCATACAAGCAGGTCAAAAATTTAATATAAAATAATAACGCGGTACAAAGCACCAAATGCCTTTTAGCAGATAGCAGCAATTACAAAATTAAGCGCAGTGCTATGTACGAGCTTAGCACTGATTATTATATTGAGCGCTTGCGGTGTCAAAGAAGAAATAGTGCCGGCGGCAAAAGAGGTTTTTGAAGTCTCTACTGCTGCCGGCTTTCTTGCTGCCGCTGTGGAGGAAAGCGGGGGCTTTATTAGCGGCGAAAAAGAGGCGGGCAGCGGCGCTGCTGCTCACGCATACCTCTATGACAATGCCGTTGCACTAATAGCCTTAGCTGAGGCGGGAGCTTTATGGCACGCTTTTAAAATAGCAGATGCGCTCGTTTTTGCGCAGACGCACGACAGAGTGTTTAAAGACGGCAGACTCAGAAACGCCTACACAAGCGGAGACCCGAAAAGCGACTCCGGCAGATCTATTACAGGCGGCAAAATAACAATAAGACTGCCCGGCTTTTGGAAGGATGGGCACTGGCGCGAAGACTACTACACAGTGTCAACATCGGCGGGCAATATGGCATGGGTTATGATGGCACTTTGCAAGGCAGCTTCGGTTTCCGATGCGGATAAAAAGACAGAGTATCTAAATGCGGCAATAAAGGCAGCGGACTTTATACTAACACTAAAATCCCCCGAGGGAGGCTTCACCGGCGGCTACGAGGGCTGGGATGAGGAGCAGACAAAGGTCTCCTACAAGTCCACAGAGCACAACTTGGACCTTGTGGCGGCGTTTAGAATTATTGCAGACGCTGTCCGAAACGAAGACTCAAAAAGAGCCATGGAATACGAAAGTGCAGCAGCACACGCAAGGGCCTTTGTGATGTCCATGTATGATAAAAAGCTTAGCTGCTTTTACACGGGCACAGAGGCAGACGGCAAGAGCGTGAGCGAGGGAGTTATTCCGCTTGACTCAAACACTCTTGCAATCTTGGCTTTGGGCAAAGAGCTTACTGACACAGACAACATACTCTCATTCATTGAGGAGAGAATGTCAGTCGGGGGCGGCTTTGATTTTAGCGCAGGGGATTTAGACGGGATTTGGAACGAGGGCACGGCTCAAATGGCAGTTTGCTATAACGAGGCAGGCAAGGCAGATAAGTATGAAAATGTAATGAAATATTTGGTAACTCAGAGCAGAAAAGACGGCAGCATGCCCGCAGCAGACAGAGACGGGGTTTCAACGGGATTTTTTGTGAGCGGCTCTGACACGCCATGGGAATACCACAACATACAGAGCATAGGGGCAACAGGCTGGTATGCCTTAGCTCAGCTTAAGATAAACCCGCTCGGGAGGCAAACACAGAACAATGAAGGTCAAAAAGACTAAGCGCAGAGCGAAAAGAAGACCAATACCCGAGAATATTGGAAACAGCGTCTGCGGAGTTTGGCACTATGTTATCGCAATGGCACTAATTATGCAGACTCAGTTTGAGGTAACGGGTACGGTACAAAAAGCAAAAAATGCGCCTTTGCCCAATAATATGCAGCCTGCAGCGGTAAAGACAGACAGACCCGGAGTTTTATCTGTGAGATTTGATATTTCAAAGCTAAATGAGATGAGCGGCTCCTACGGCTTTGCATCAGGAAAGCTAATCGGCAATGCGGTGCCAAGTGAGCTTTTAGAGGGCATGACAATAAGCGACGGCGACTCAAGAGCCACACTTGAGGGCAGAGAATATGTCTGCGTGGTTGCAATCTCGGCAGATAGCATTAACACACTCCGAGATAAGATATTGCCGAGAATTTTGGCAGATAAAGAGCTAAATAGCTACAGCGCTGCGCCTCTTACAAATATAGAAGACTTTTTAACAGAGCCACTTGTATCAGACGGCATAGTCAGAAACGGCAAAATAATAGGTCCGGGCGGCTGGTGTGCAAAAGGCTTTGAAGATGCTTGGGCTAATGCAAAAAAGGCAGAAGCGGCAAAGGCTGAAAAGGAAAAAGAACAGGAAAGAGAAAAAGAACAAAAGCGAGCAGAAGCGCTCGCAAAAGAGCAAAATTCCAAAACCTTTACAGCTGTAAACCCCCGCCTTTCGAGCAATTATCCGCTTGATAAATTACTTAGAGTATTTGTTTTCACAAACGGCAGCGGTCAGGAAGTGCTGTCTTGCCCCGTAGCTTGCGGAACCTTGGAGGATACGGCAGGGGCGTATCTTAAAGATATATTAAAATCAGCCCAAACAGATATTATAGCCCGCTCCGATATTGGCGAAACGCTTATGCAAAGCGGGGCTTTTCCGGAAAACGCATGGGAAAAGATGGCAGAAATAGATCCTAACACAGTGTGGTCTGCAAAGACAGGAGCAGTAAAAACCTGTGTAAGAACTTTTCATAATCCGAACACAGGTGAAAAGGGCGCAGCAGTACTCTTTTACAACAAATCATAATTTTTAAGTTTTCAGTTTTTCGGTTTTTCAGTTTTTCAGCTTTTAGCTGATTAGATGTAGGGGAATAAAACATGCCCGAGGCAAAAGCCTCGGGCATGCGGTTAAATTAGGTTTTCTTACTCGTGCAGATGAGTATGTGTATGCTCGCCGACACAGCAATCATCGTGCTTATGTCCGTGGGTATGCTCGCCCTTAAATCCGTCCTCATGTGTGTGCTCGTGGGCGTGAGCATGGTCTCCATCGCAGCAGTCACCGTGATGGTGATGATGCTCAGAACAGCAGCAGTCCTCATCGTCGTCATCGTCTTCAAATTCTATGCCGTCAAACTCAAGCTTGTTTCCGCATTTCGGGCAGGCGACAAAGCCCATCTCAAAAATGCCGTCATCAATTGTGAAGGACTCATCGCAGACAGGGCACTTTACATCAAAGAGCATTGCGCAGCACTCGTCATCATCGTCTCCGCAGCAGCCACAGCCGCAAAAATCAAAATCGTCATCGTCGTCGTCATCATAGTCATCATCGTCGTCAAAGGCGTAGTCATCCTCGTCCTCTTCCCAGGACTCAAAAACTACATCCTCAAGGTCAGACAGATCGTCGCTGACCTGGTCTAATGCCTCGCCGATTTCCCATGTGTTTTCTTCAATTTCTTCAACATCGTGTGCAAGCTCTTCCAAAATGTCCGTTATTACGGCAAAAAGCTTACCTTCCTTTGAATCCTTGTCGTAGCCTAAGCCTTCCATTAAGCCTCTCAGATATGCAACTTTCTCGGCAGTAGTCATGATAATATCCTCCTTAAATTGATGCTGTTACAAGATATATTAATTAGCCTTTTGCACGTTCCATGTACTCGCCTGTGCGTGTGTCGATTTTTATTCTTTCTCCCTCGGAGAT
>JAAZCZ010000049.1 GCA_012513005.1 Oscillospiraceae bacterium
AGTTTGACTACCATCTAAAACTACACGACTCTCAAACTACATCGGCTCCATGTCGCGCGTCGTTTTCGTTTGACTACCATCTAAAACTACACGACTCTCAAACCTCAAATTCAAAAGCACACCACGACAAAGTGCTGTGTAGCAATAGATGCATATGGAATTAACTTAATATAATGAAATATATAGACGCAAATTTCGTTATTGTTGTCTGATTTCGCAGAGATCTCGGTCTAAAATATAATACTTCTCATTTTCAAGGGGTTCTTCAGGCTGCAAAGGCTCCAAAAGCAAAATATTCCACTTTTGATACATGCTCATCTTATAGAGAGAAAGCAGCTCATCGTCAGAAAAATAAGACTTTGCATTAACAAGAACAATGCATTGGTTTTTTAGAAGAGAACATAATATTTCGATGTAAGAAATAAGCTTTTCAGCAGGGCTGTCTCCGTCAACCCATAGTCTAAACTGCACAGCTTTTAAAAGTAGCGGAATCAAATCACCTTCGGCAAAGCAGGTGGGCTGAATAAGTAAAGAAGATAGATTACTAAGAAAAGCACTGATTTGTTGGTTTAAGTCATTGCTCTCCTGCAAAAGCTCGTCTTGAAGAGTGCGGTTAATAATACTCTGAAAAGCATTAATAAGCTTTTTTCCGGATGGCTCTAAGTGGAAAAAGTCGTAAATAACATGCAGGCAGTCTTTGCAGCTTAGCTTATCAAAGTTTTTGGATAACACGCAGTCGCCGTTTCCGCCCTCACTAAGCAAAACAAGATCAAAAACAATCTGCCGGAAAACTGTGCGGTTTTCAATAACCCAAATAGGTATTTTATTTTCCTCAAATAAAATGGGTTCAAATAGCAAGGGATGAACTATTCTCATATTATTATAAGCCTTTCATCTGTGTCAATTATTTCGGAAGAAAATTCCCCCAAAACAAATTCCATTTTAGAAAACTGCTTTTCGGTAATAGTGAGCATCTGCACAAGCCCGGAATCAGGCTTGTTTTCTCGAACTGCATCCATAATAATTCCCGCAGAGCCTGCGTTTAGAGCCAGCTTGCAATAAACTGACTCCTGCATCATCAAAAAGCCCTGCTTAATAAGAGAGCGCCTAAACCTGTTTGCCTCCTTGCGCTCAGAAGCTGTCCCAACAGGCAAATCAAAAAACACAATCACTCTCATAAACCTATAACTCATATCTAATCCATTTGATTTCAGAAACGTCTCCGTTTTGCAAAGCCTTAAAAACAGAGGAGCAGTATATTCTAAGTGCAAATAATAAATACTGCTTTTTGTTGTCAACAATAACCTCATTGTTTAACAGATTGACAAAATTCATTTTTTCCTCATGTTCAAATTTTTCAGGCATTAAATCATAAGCAGCACAGTCAACTAAAGGGCGTAAAGGCTCCATCAAATCGCAGCCGAAATTATATGGGTTATATGTGTTGTCGTGAAAAATTCCCAACTGATTTAAGTAGCCTGCAGCCGAAATTTCTCTGTTAATTGCAGATAATATTATGCTGTATCCGTAGTTAAGAGCTGCATTAATCGGGCAGTCGTCTGCTCTCGTAAACTGCAAGCCGAACAGAGCGTTAAAGTAGACCTTGGCAGCATGCCCCTCTCTGTTGCTCTTATCATTATACTCAAGTTGCTCAATATATGAGTCCAAAAGTGCATGCTGCTCAAGCCCGCGGCGGCAGAGATGCTCGCTCTGCCGCTTAATCTTTTCTCTCACAATTTCTGTCCAAACACTCTGCTTTGCTCCGACCTGCCATAGCATCTGTCTCCTGATTTTATCGCAGGAGTCATGGCAGCCGCTGCAAGGCACAAGCTCAGAGCAGGGGTTTCTCAAATGGTCACAAAATATTACCTTAATCTTTTTTTCAATAAGCTCGCAAAGAGTATAAGCGGTAATAGATACAGCAGTACTCTCAACTATAAGAACACCAATTTCACTGATATGTATTTTTATAGTGCCGTCAAGCTTCCTCACAACCAAGTAGTTGACTTTAAAGTCAATCTTGGCATGCTCGGAAACAACAACGACCCGCCAACTCATGCAAAGTCACCGCTAATTATATCTGTTTTCTGTTCAAATACTCCCGTAACAGATTGATAAACTAAGAATAGTCTTTGCGCACCAAAGTTTTCCAGCTTCTTAGAAAAACGCACCAACCCAACAACAGAACTACCACCGATGGCTTTGAGATTAGCCGTTGCTGAAGTCGATGAAAAAATATTTATTATTTGAATAAGCACTTTACATTGCTCAGTCAAGCCTAAATTTATAAATTTTTCTTTCAAAACTTCAAGTGCTTTTTCGTCCTTACAAAAAGCAACATTATACATGGGGGACTTCAATTTGCTAAGCAAGATAAAGTACAAACTTATGTTTTCCTCCTCACTGATTCTGTCAAATGCCGTAATACTTAGCTCGGTTTTTGCTTCTTTGCACCGTTCTAAATATTTTGCAATGCCTTTCACATATTTATTCATTGTAGGGGAGAGAATAAGCTGATTTGCGTTTTTAAATAGCAACCTGTCATCAGACCTACCAGAAATATGCATTCGGAAACCGTCTAACTCAAAAAGCGAATTAATTCTTATTCGGCTTATCAGTATCCGAGGCTCTTTTAGTCCTAAAACATGTTCGCAGTATTCCTCGGGTGACTTCGCATAAAGCGACTTGTGCATTAGCAGCACAGTCTCAATTGAGCGGACTCTTTTATTCTTTTTGCTGTGTTCAACCAAACAGAAAAAGCTTCCGGTCAGCTTGTTATAGCCTCCGTATTTTTCGATACTCATCCTCTCGTCAGAACTTTTGATAGGAGCCTGACCCTTGCCTTTTTTCATTATTGTTTGGTCAAAAAGACCTCCGCCAACTTCAGTGGCCATGCGAGTAAACAGTATGTTGTTTTTACGCATCATTCGCCTAACCATATCAATAGTTCCGCTCTCGCCGGCACTCCAAGCAAATTCATCACCTTTTTTAACGTCGAAGTCAAACATTCGGTTTAGGCTGTAGACTTTATCCGGGCTTTTAAAAAAGTTTTTAGTAAATTTTAGGTGATAAACATTTCCGACAACAATATTGAGATATGCATCCTTTGCGTGGTGAAAATCATTCACCTCGCGGCATTTAATAAATAGGGGGTCAGCACTTGTGTTTTCATTGGCTCTGCATTTTGAGGCCTGCTTGGCAGTACCCTTGCTGTCTATTCTCTGATCCTGTCGGAAAGAAGAAACATTGCCTGCCTTAACATAAACAATCTCGGTGTGTCCCTCATATCGCCTTTGCAAAAGCTCAGCAACAATCTTTGAAGACTGCCTGGTTTCAACAAGCTGCCTGGCAATAAACCCGGATAGCTCATCGTCACTAAACCCGCTTGCTCTGCTCAGCCTTGAGAATTTTTCTGCATTAATTAGGCTTTTGCTCTTAAGTGCAGCCCAAAATGTATGCATTCTTGTTCTGATTTCTTTTGAAATCGGGTATGAATCCGACTTTTGTGCATTTAGCTCGCGCTTAACCAGCACTCTGTTTGTGAGACTGTCGTCTTTAACTTTGCTTTGCGGATAAATATGTTCGATGTCATAATCTGTATCTAAGCGCTCAATCGAAATTGCTTCGCCGCTATACATGCATTTACCAAGCTGCGTGTAATATAAATATAGCTTATCTCGCCTTAAGCTGCCGTCATCGCAATCATTGAGCTGAGCAAAGATCTCGTTTGCTTCTTCACCACAGTTTTTGTACAGCTCAATCAAGGTATCTTTTCTGCTTTTTGTTCTCTTGCCCTTTTCCCCGTCTTCGCGTGCCATCTCAACAAATACACGCTTAGGTGCGCTACCCATAATTTTTTCGATTTCCGCAACAATTTTAATAACTTGGCGAATGGCGCGGCGAATAGAAGGGGAGGCATAGCTCTCATCAAGATAGTCACTGAGTGTAATAGATGCATCCATGTTTTGCAGTCTGTATTCAGAAACAGCAGCTGCAAAATTATATCTGGAGCCGAGCAACTCCATTAGATTATCATTGTATTTCCAAAGAGCATCAATAATAGAAACAGCCTCACCGGTGCTTTGCTCGCTGTGATAGATTTCGCACAAAAACACCTTTGATAATCTGCCCCAACCGCTAAACTTCATTTTACAAACTCTTTTAACCTCGTCAGGCGTGAGCAAACTGCCGTATGTCTTATTAAGCCAGCTTTCGAGCAGTTTTTTATCCTCACCGAACAAAACAATATGACGGATAATTTCCTCAGTGGCTTCTTTGCCGTTGGATCTCCCGATGAGCCAAGAAAAGGCAGCCCAAGATGAGAGCGAAGCCTTAAAATCCTTATCAAAACCGCTGATTTCATCTTTGCTCTGAATTTTTCCGGAAGACTCAAGATAGCTTCTTAGCATCTTGCCGCTGACTTTTTTACCCATCATAAAAAGCTCATTATATATATCCTGTTTTTCCTTTGTGCTTATGGGCAGCCCGTTTATTTTGATATTATTTATTTCGTTTAGAACCATAAATTTGCTGTATAATAGCGAATCCTTCGGCAAAACATCCTCGCCTATATAGCTGCATTTTGCCGTCATGCGGGTAATGAATTTTTCAGCACAGGCCTCCAGGTCAACAACTTGGCTAAAGTTCCAAGGATAAATCTTTTCGTTCCCGCGAGTAATCCATGCGTGAGGAGACTTATCGCTGAGTGGTCCGACATAATATGGAATCCTGAATTTAAACATTTCCTTAATCTGCTCGGATTTACTCAGTCCGCTCTCATCTTTTTCCTTTAAAAAAGGCAGATGTTTTTCAGCGTTTTGTAAAATTGCTTCAAGCTCGGCATAGTGCAGCTGCTGAGGAATAACGCCGTTATCTTTGCTTATCTGCTTAGGCAAAAAGCTCTTATTATCTATTTCAGTTTGTATCTCCTCCAATTCGGGGCTATCGGGAACACCTTTTAGCTTTTGCGTGAGATATTTATAAAAGTCCTCATCGTTGCAACGATTCTCGAATGCACCTTTGCCACTGTAAGCAGTATAGTTATTTAACTTGTCAGCCGAGGTGCGGAAAATCTCATCATATAGCTTATCGTCGCCTGTCGATTTAATCAGCTTCTTAAGCCTTTTTAAATCGGCTTTGTGTTTGTTGTAGCTGTTAACCTTAGCAAATGAAAGATACGTTTCGCCGCTACGCAAGTTTTCTAACAGAGCCCAGTCGTAAACTTCCTTTATTGCAAGAATCAGCTCAATTCGATCATCTAAAGCGGCAATTAGTTTGTCTTCAATATTCTCAAACTCCTCTTTAAGACTTATAGAAGATATTTCATCAGAGGTTATTTCTTCTCCAAATATTTTACTGAGCTTGACTTTACCACCTGCCAATAAATCGATTGTAGCACTCAAGACCTCATTGCCCTTGGCATTTTCACAAGCCTCGGACAGAAGCCACTTTTTCTGAGATATATTGAATTTTCTGCTGATTAATACCTCTGAAAACTTTTCCTTGTCATTGACTGTGAGCTCAAAGTCAAATTCAGATGTCAAATACGAATTGAGCCTCAAAAGCCCGGCATCAAGATTAACAGAGTCCAGAGATAATTCCCCAAACAAAAAATGCCCTCGGTTTTTTAGTATATGATGTATAGCCAAGTAGTAAAGCCTTGCATCATGAGGAGTGTTGTTTTCAATAAGAGCTTTCCTAAGATGATATATAGTTGGAAACTGCTTGTGATAATCCTTATCACAATAATCAGTTCCCGAAAAAAGGGTGTATCTACCGAGAGGAAAATCTCCTTGCTTGTCCTCCTCTAAATACTTGCTCTCCCTCATCCGCTGGAAAAAGGCGGGATCAAGCTTAGCTATTTCTTCAGAAAAAAGCTGCAGTAACCAAAATAGCCTCTGCCGTCTGCGTTCAATACGCCTTCTCGCAACACGAAACATTCGTCTGTCAACAGCAGTTTGAGCTTCGTCAAAAAGCCTAATCCCCCAAAGAGCCTTTCCGCCTCTCTTGACTACTTTGTAGTTTGTGTCGGTAACCGCCCAACCGACAGACTCAGTACCGATGTCAAGACCTAAAAAATATTCCCCATTTTTCAAAATGCCTACTCCTTAAAAATATATTTGACAAATATTTTATTTTAGATATAATGAAATTGTCTAAGACTACCATCTAAGACAACACGACAAGTTCAAATACGGCTATGCCAAAATCGTCGGTTTTTCCGACTACACGGTGTGTGTGCAAAAACTCGCTTCGTGCGAGTTTTTTTGCGCAATAAATAAAAATATAAACTAAACAGCTTTGATGTTGCCCTTTTTTGTATTGTAATCCATACTTGGCAAATAAACAAGAAATTTGGCTATTTTATTCATATTTTAATAAATAATAATAGCAGCACTGTAGAAAATCACAGTGCTGCGCTTTTTACAGCAAGAATAACCCCAACATATAAGTAGCCTGCAATTCCGTATCATCTCCTTTACTTTATATAATTACCGCTGTAAAATAGGAATAACAATCGGTAGCATAGCAAAAAGGGGGTAGTATTTTGGAAACTATTATTCAGGATAACAAAACCTTTCTTCTGCGCACACAAAAAACAGCCTACATGCTCATGGTAAACGACTACGGGCATATAGAGCATATTCACTACGGCGCGCCTGTCAGCATAGCAGATGCGAAGGCTCTGCGCTATAAACACAATATGCAATACGGCTCGCAGGTTATGTATGACGAAGCGGATTTGGACTACTGCTTAGACAATGTTCCGCTAAACTGGTCGGGAATAGGCAAAGGCGATTTTCGAATAACGCCGCTTGAGATGGAAATGCCGGACGGCACATACACCTCTGATTTTCTTTTTGAATATGCCGAAATCTTGGATGGAGCAATACCTGCCAAAACCCTGCCGGGAGCATACTGCGGTGATGACAGCACAGTTAAAAGCCTGATACTAAACCTCAAAGAACGGGTGTTTAATATTAAGCTTCAGCTTATTTACACAGTGTACCCCGACGAGAATATAATAACCCGCCGCACGGTAATACTAAATAGGGAAGAAAAACCCCTTATATTAAGGCGGATAATGAGCTTTTTGCTGGATATCCCGAACAAAAACTACAAGCTCACAAATTTTGCGGGCGACTGGATAAAAGAGGCAAACCGCCATGACCAAAGCTTGGTGCAGGGCTGCTTTGTAAACCAAAGCACAACAGGCAGCTCGTCAAACAGGCAAAGCCCGGGAATAATGCTCTCGGAGCAAAAGACAAGCGAAGACGCAGGCTGCGTCTATG
This sequence comes from Oscillospiraceae bacterium, assembly GCA_012513005.1. Classification (GTDB taxonomy): domain Bacteria; phylum Bacillota; class Clostridia; order Oscillospirales; family Oscillospiraceae; genus Scatomorpha. The sequence continues at coordinate 7,293 of JAAZCZ010000049.1, forward strand.
GCTTTAACCTCATATACAGCGGAAACCACTACACTGCTGTAGAGCTTTGCCCGCGTGGTATGGTACGGATAATCTCCGGCATAAACCCACTTTGCTTTTCGTGGACACTAAATAGGGATGAGAGCTTTGAGACCCCGGAAGCGGTGCTCACTTTCTCCGCAGAGGGCTACAACGGCATGAGCCGGAATTTTCATAACTTTGTAAACAGGCGCATAGTCCGCGGACCTTGGAAGGACAAAGAACGCCCTGTCTTATTAAACAATTGGGAAGCGCATTTTTTTGATTTCGCCCGTCACAAGCTCCTTTGCTTGGCAAGGCGGGCAAAAGACATAGGAGTCGAGCTTTTCGTGCTGGATGACGGCTGGTTCGGAAGCCGAAACAGCGATAAAGCCGGGCTGGGCGACTACACAATTAACCTTAAAAAGCTGCCCGGGGGCATATCATGCCTGGCAGAAAAAGTCACAAAAATGGGCATGCGCTTCGGGCTTTGGTTTGAGCCTGAATCTGTCAATACAGACAGCGACCTATACCGCAGTCACCCGGAATATGCAATCCAAATTCCGGGCAGAAAAGCATCATACGGCAGAAACCAGCTCCTACTTGATTTAACCCGCCCCGATGTGCGCGACTACATCGTTAAGAGCGTCGGCAGCATATTAGACAGTGCAGAAATAAGCTATGTGAAGTGGGATATGAACCGGCACATGAGCGATATGTTCTCAGAAACCTGCAAGCAGGGGGAGTTTTATCACCGCTATATACTCGGTCTATACGAAATCTTAGAGCGGATTTTTAAGCCGAGACCGCATATCCTGCTCGAGAGCTGCTCATCAGGCGGCAACCGCTTCGACTTAGGTATGCTCTGCTATTCACCTCAAATCTGGGCATCAGACAACACAGACCCGATAGAAAGACTAAAAATACAAAAAGGTCTGTCATATTTTTACCCGCCCAGCACAATGGGCGCCCATGTCTCACAGTCACCACACATGCAAACGCTGCGAAAAACAGCACTATCCACCCGCTTTAATGTGTCTGCATTCGGAGTTTTGGGCTATGAGCTGGATTTAGGCGAACTAACACCGATAGAAAAAACACAGGTCAAGGAACAAATAGCCTTCTATAAAAAATGGAGACAAGTTTTCCAGTTTGGAGAATTTAGAAGAAGCGACTGCGACAATAACTTAGAGCAATTTACCTGCATTAGCCCGGATAAAAAAAGAGCGGCTGTCTGCCTTGCCCAAACACTTGCTACTGCAGCACCGAGCAACGATATCCTATCTGTAAAGGGCTTAGAGAAGAATATTAAGTACCATCTAAAAACAGTAGCCCAAAAAATTGAAATTGCCCGATTCGGCTCTCTGCTTAAGCATGTTGTGCCGATTTCGCTAAAAGCAAACGGCTTAGTTTTGCGCACAGCAAATAAATACTACGCAATGCCCGACGGCGAATTTTCAGCTGAGGCAACGGGGCAGGCACTATGCAGCGGTATCGGTCTTAACAACCAGTTTATAAGCACGGGATACAGCAGCGAAATTCGCATGTGGGGAGACTTCGGCTCACAGCTATACACAATAGAAGCAGAAGTAGCAGAAGAAACAGAAGCAGCAGAAAAACAGAATAAATAGATTCTAAAAATCCGAATAATAAAAAAGCACAAGCCCCGAGCTTCCTCGGGGCTCAACTTATTATTTACTGTTTTTAATTTGCCGGTAACGGCAAATATACTAAGCTACACACTAACCTTAACAATAGCATCAAGTGCAATCTTAATCTGTGCTTCCTGTGCTATTTTCAGAGCATCCTCGTCAGGCTGATAGCCTTCAACTCCAACCAGCTCAAAAGCGGGAGCATCGGCAACAATAATAGCTCCTGCCTTAACCTTGTGTAGAGATGAAACCACAAGTAAACCTGCAACCTCGTTTTCAAAAGCCATAACTCCTGCCTTAGCATACAGCTTGACACGAGATTCCAAAAGCCCCGGATAAAATAGTGCTCCGGTCAGCACTATGCCCTTATGCACGGGTGTTTTATTTTCGGCAGCAGCAGAAATAAGTGCGCTAATTACCTCACAGTCGGCAATTGCAGGGTAGGAGGCAGGCACAATTTTATCTGTAACCCCATCTTCGCGGCAGGCTGCAGTTGCAACAACAATATCTCCCGTTTTGACCTCGGGCTGCATGCCCCCACAGGTTCCGATTCTGATTATTACCCGAGCCCCGGCACGCCAAAGACTTTCAAAAGCACTAACAGCACCGCCGGCACCGACTCCGTGCGAGCTAACGGTGACAGGAACACCCTTGTGCGTGCCTGTATATGTCCAAAACTCGCGGTTTTTTGCAAGGCAACGGCTACCCTCCAGCATTGAACCAATCCACTCGGCTCTCGCAGGATCTCCGCAAACTAAAACTCGCTCAGCGATTTCTCCATCACCGACATGAATACAGGGATATAACATTTTTTCTTCAGCCATAATATTATCCTCCTAACAAAACTTGTTGTTTTATCCATTTGAAAAATGGTAAAAGATATGTTATTATTTTAATTAATAAACTAAAATCAACAAAAACACACATTGCCGCAAATCTTTTTCTTTTGCATGAGTCATTTTCACAGAAAAACGGGCAATCGGCAGATTAATAAAAGCTAATTGTCGTTCCAAAACCAAACAATGGTTTCGTCTGTTTTGGGGCAGCTCATACGCTCTATATAGGTTTGCGAGGCAATGTTACTTGTAAAAACAAACATAACTGCCCGGTTTGAAGGGCCAAGCTCAAATAGCATGCGAGCATAAAGTAGCTGTGCAATATTCATCCCGCGATATAGAGGGTCAATAAAAACAGGCCCAAGCTCCGAAACGCTGTGAGTCAGAAAAAATCCTACAGGATGACCATTGTGCATTGCAAGCAGGGCAGGGGCATCCTTAATACGCCGCAAAAGATATTCTTCGCTAAG
>JAAZCZ010000050.1 GCA_012513005.1 Oscillospiraceae bacterium
ATTGAATTAGAGGAAGAAATACACAACATTAAATAGCGCACTGAAAAACATATAATATAAATTGCAGTACGCAGGGCGAGAGATTAATATCTTTCGCCCTTTCTTATTAAAATGGTAGGGAAAAGCTTCCTCCTAAGTCCGAGTGGGGCTTCCAAAGCGCCCGTCGTTGCCCGGTACAGCTAATAAATCACATTAACTGCCCTGTTCCGAAATGTATATGCTTATTCTCGATGCCATCACCTTGACTGTCTGTTCAAGTGCCTGCGCACCGGTGAAATACGCTTCCGCTTCCTCTTTAATTATATCTTCCAGCCCCCACAAGTGTATAGAGCAGTATGATTGTATACAACGGTGTAAGGTGATGGAATACAGTTTTGCGGACCGCCAAAGGCGTACTCCACGCTCCCCCACGGAGATTTATGTGTATTTTACAGAGCAGTCCCTGCGCACATTCAAAAAATTTTTTTATTTCGTTTGCTGTCAAAAACATTTCTTAATATTCTCGCGTGCTATAATGCAAAAGCCCCTTCGGAAAATTATCCGAAGGGGCAAAATAATAAATAATAATTACGCAGCCGGGGCTATTCCCACAGGGCCTGTTTTTATCCTCATGAAGGCGTCCTTTGTGGCGCTTTCTGTCATCAGGTTAAACATATATAGCCCGTCATGGGTTTTAATTAGTACAAAGGGAGGTAAATTTGGGTTTAGGCAAATTTTGCCACTGCCAAAGCCCTCTATATTATATCTGCCCTCGGCAAGGTTTTCCAAGCCCGTACCTGCAATTCTGCTTATTTGTGGCAGCTTTTCAAGTAGCTTTATTTCTTCTATTTCGCTGTATTTAATTCTAAACTGCTCATTAACATGAATAATGCTGACTGCCTCACCTGTGTACTCTGCTACTCTTGGCTCAGCTTCTATTTTCATCATATATACCCCGATTAGCGGCATTGCCAGCAGCAAGAGCAGCAAAACTACCATTGTTATCATGCCCGCAGGTCTGCCTAAATTCACACCCATATTTATGCCGACTCGGTTATTTATAAAATAGTGCCTGTCCTGCGGATTATAATAGAACATGCCGAAAATCCAGTGGGCATCGTCGTCCACATATTCGTCTCCCGCCTTTTTTTGCAGGCTCTCCTGCTCTCTTCTGACTGTCATTTCAACATAGACGGCAAGGCAGAGAATAAAGCCCGTGAAAACAGCTGTTATAATCCCGAACACTATGGGCTTATAAATTGAAACCCAAGCCAAAACAGCATAAACTGCCATTCCCCAAGAAAGCCAGAGCCACATTCTCGCCCAACCCATGAGTCTGACGTTCGAAAGCACAGTGTTGAGAGCTGTATCAGAGCCTACAACATCCATTCTCTGCCTGTATATAACAGGATAGAGGAAAAAGCCCAAAACAGCTACAGATGCAAAGCTTGCTCCGAGTATTAAATATCCCAAAAGCTCCTCCTGCGGTCTTAATAAGTAAGACAGCAAAACCGGCACAAAGCAGATGATAACAGGCGGCAGGAACCAAAGCCGAGACATCTGCGGTTTTAAGCCCCGTCTTATGCCCGGGTCAAACACTCTCTCGGAGCTGCTGACTATGAGATACCTGCGCTGCTTTTTTATTCTCCGCAGCCTCGTGTTAAAAACAGCGTACACAACTCCCAAAGCAATAAGATACAAAAGAAGCCAAGACAAGAGTATGGTCATCATAAGCCCCATGCCCTTAATAAAAGCTAAGGGAACTAATAAAAGCACGGAAATTACTGTGACGGCTAACATAAATAATCTGTATCTGCTAAGCTCGCTTTTTATTTCCTCGTCTGCTAATGCCTCATTAGGCAGCGTTACTCCGATTACAATATTCTTCTTCGGCTTTGTTTCGTTGAGCAGAAATATAAGCGAAATTAAAGGCACAATTGCAAAGCTTGCAAGCATAATTATAGTAAATAATGACATATCTATATCTCCCCTCTGTATAGTTTGCCGCAGAGCTTTATAAACTCCTCTTCAGACACAGCGGCAAGCCTTGCCTCTGAGGCAATCACCCGCAGCCTTTCGCGAAGACCTTCACCAAGACCGCCTTTTCCAAACTCCTCGGCAACAACCGTGCCGCCTCGCCGCTCTGATTTTATATAGCCTTCCTGTTTTAGAAGTGCATAGGCTTTATTCACGGTCATCATATTAACTCCCGCCTCGTCTGCCATCACGCGGATAGCCGGAATCTTATCCCCGGGCAATAGCTTTTCCGATGCTATTGCGTTTACTATCTGATTGCGTATCTGCTGATAAATAGGCACATCGCTTCCAAAATCGAGCTTCATAAGCATAGAAATCCCCCCTGACTGAATTTTGTTTTCTGTATTGCTTGTTATATATGTTATAATACAAAGCTAACAAAATGTCAAGGGGGATTAATATATTTTTTTATTTTATTTGCAGAACATGCTAAATGTCTCTCTGCCCGCTATGCCGTCTTCTTCGATACCGCAGCGTTTTTGAAACAAGCTTACTGCTTTTTCTGTTTTCTCACCGTATATGCCGTCTAATTTTCCGGCGGAGATACTAAACCTCAGAAGCAGCCCCTGCACACAGAAAACACCTATTCCGAGGCTGCCCTTTTTTAGCGGTATTTTTATTGCCGCGCGGGTTTTAGCACCGAATATGCCGTCCTCCAAAATATTTGCTCCGCAGCTTAAATTCAGCCAATGCTGAACTGTTTTGACTGCCGCTCTTAGCGTCTCTGGTCCAAAAATGCTGTCCACTGCAATGCTTTCCTTTATATAGGGTCTGTTTAGCCAGCGCTGAAAAATTTCTGTCTCAGCTTTTAGCATCTTATTATCTTGCTCTTTTTTCTCTGCTGCGGGATGCACTTTTTCAGTCGGACTTTCATTGCTGATATTTTTGCTTCCGCTGCAAATTTCGTCAAACGGATAGTTTCTGCCCGGGCAAACTGTGTTTTTCACATCGCTGTGGCGGATGATTAAAGCTCCCGGGTAGCGGCTTTTTATGTCTGCTATCAGCAATTTAAGTGCTTTTTTCTGCGCATCGCTCATCTGCTCTCTTTCAAAATTGCCCTCTGCACACACGCCAATCGAAACCCTGTCTGTCGGCATGCCGGAATGCCCGCCTATCTCGTTTTCCTCTCTGCCCTGCCAAATGCTGCCGCTGCGCCTCACATAGTAGTGATAAGCAATGCCCTTCCAGCCGAGACCCCTGTGGTACCTGTGAACATTTTTAACATCGCCGCTTGCCGCCGAATGATGCAAAACTATTAAATCAGTTTTAAGCCGCAACACAGGCATGCCGCCCCAGACCAAGTTTTCCTTATTTATTATTAGCTTCTCGTTAGTATCTGCCACTATTCCACCTGCTTTGCTCTGTGCACAGATCCCCTGCATACAGATTTTTTATTTCAGTAACTAAGGCTGCACTTTTCCTGCTTATTGCCCTTAGGATTTCCTCATATCTCTCGTGAAAAAAACCTGCCGCTGCCGAATTTTCGTCAAGTAGCAGCAGGGCTGCCAGCCCGTAGGGCAGGGCTGTTTGTATGTAGTTTTCATCTGTGCCGGAAACGATATCGGAGAGCTTTTCGATTCTTATAAAAGGCTCTGCTGAGCCTGCTGCGTGCATAAGCTCGCCCATAAGCAAATTGATTATTGCCGGTGTTCGCCTTATATAGTCTGCATTTCCTGCCGTGCTTTCGCCCCCGCCGTTTTGCATTTCGTCCATTAGTGCCATTGCCGATTCATATATATTTGCTGCCGTTGCCATTTTCCCCTCTTTTATCCGGCGAAGGGCAAAGGGATTAATCTCTGCCCTTGGCCTTTTTATATCTTAATTAGCCCGCAGCTGTACTGAACGCTGCGTAAATGCCCTTTTCCTTTGCTTTTAGTACAAAGCAGTCGTGCAGAACTCTGCCCTGAACAACATGTCCGTCAATATCCGGGTGATCGGAAAGCACTCTGAAGGTCTCAATCTTCTTGGGTGCAACTGCCGCGCCCTTGGCAGCGATGATGAACAGACAGCCCTCCGGCAGATATGAGTCGGGAACTATTCGCACCTGCGCACCGTCAATCGCGCCTATTACTCCGTTTACAAGCGCCTTCTCACCGCTTTTTTCTATGCCCAGCACCTGCTCTGCTATCTTGAGCTTTATTGCTGTTGTGACACCGATAAAAATCACTCTGTCCTTCTGCGGCACATTTTCGTTGCTCATTGCAGCGCCGCCTGCCATCAGCTTTTCAACAATATCAGTTTTAGAAAGCGTGACTGAGTGTGCCTTTGTGCCTGCTCCCTCTGCCAGCTTTTTAAGACGGTATTTATCCAGCTCGGGAATAATAACGCTGTCGATGTTCTGCCTTAATACCCCGGCTGCCGACTTGATTTGCAGCTGCGAGGTGTTGTTGCCCTTGTCGATTGCGCCGTTGAAGCTCTTATCCTGCATAACAGTTAGCTCCTGAACTGTGTCGCCCACCTCCTCTAAGTTGCCGAAGCGATTCGACACTGCTTCTCTGTTGTAGTCGTTGAGCTTTAAGTCGTCTAGGGTGTAGACCTTAACTGTTGCAACACCTGTCCAGTCGTATTTTTGTGAGAATATGCCCTCTGTGCAGGATGCGAGCTTAAATCGCTCCGATAGTCTGTCTGATGCCTTTGCTGTTAGATTAATTGCCATAAATTACCTCCGAATTTGTTATATTATTTATATTTCTTTGTTTACTTTTTTTGCTCCTAAAAGGCTCCCCAGCCTAAGTCAAAGGCGTCAGGGCTTTTTGCAGAGCTGTCTGAATTTTGGCTGCCCGTCGTTCTTATTATTTTTTCGTTTTTTCGTTTTGCTTCTGTAAGCTCGGCTTTTAGCCTGTTTATCATAATTTCCTGCTCCATTAGCCTGCTTTTAGTTTCATGCTCCCTATATGCCGAAACTAAGCTCTCGCCGTTTTGCAGTTTTTCCCAAACCTCGTCCGGAATAATGTCGTATTCTCCGCTAATAAGCCTTGCAGCAGCCTCGGGATATAGCCTTAAAAACTCCCTTGCATCCTCGGTGTCTTCCGATTTTTCAGTTTTTTCTGCTTTTTCGTCCACGCTTAAATAGGGCTGCGTATTTTCCTCCGCTTTTTTGCCCTCCTCACCATCTAAGCTAATTTCATCTGCTAAAAAGTCTTTTTCTTTTTCACTTTCACTTTGGCTTAAAATCTCTGCTTTATCATCCTCATAAAAAGCTTCGTTTAGATTTTCTTCATTTAAATGCTCATGCATTAACTTAACCCTCCTATGTTCTCTTCTCTTAGTTTTATTGACTCAATCAGCCCTCTGCGGTCTGTTATGTAGTCATCCGGTATCCGCTCTAAATAGTCTAAAACAGATATTTTCCCCGCTGAGAGCAGGTTGTCGAGTGTCTGCGTAGCAGCTATTTCGCTCCAATACGAGGATGAGCCCACCTTGAGCCTAAGCCCGAGATTTAGCTCGTTTAGCTCTTCGTCGTCACTCTTCATAAAATCTATATAAATCCTTCCAAGCTCCAAAACCGAGTCATATAAATTCTGTTTGGAAAGCTCAGACGGCGTTGCCGAGGCTCTTTGCAGAGCTATAATCGCCGAGGTGTTGTATGGAATTGTGTCGCCCAGGGCTGCCCCCGTTGCGCCCAGCATAGACTGTGTCATCTCAACTGTGAGTTTAATAAAATCCGCTATCTGCGGAGATACATGGGCAGGGTCAAGCAGCTTTGCCACATTGTCAACTCCGCCGCCGTTAACACCTATTGCCCTGCCTATTCCGTTATCCCATTCGCTCACCCTCGTTTTATCGAACACCACCTTTGGGTATGCCGTTGTCATGAGCGAAAGCAGTGTCATTGCAAAGAGCTTGTTTACATATATCTGATTCGGGATAAGCCCCGTTATAAGTGCCTGACCGTGATATGAATCTCGCACATAATCCCAGCAGAGCCATGTCACAGGATATAGCCTAAGCCCCAATGCCCAAGGCGGGCGCACTACTGCGTTTTTGCAGTATTCTGCGGCTATTATTCCCCCGCTTTCGTCTTTGTGCAGCCTCAGTATCACTGTTGCCCGGGCATCATCGCCCGTTTCTCCTGTTTCGTCGGGCAGTATCTCCTCCGGATTTGTGTTTCCGTAGTCTGCCGCCCTTTTTCTTATATTGCTCACCCGTTCACGGCGAGTGATTAATATATAAGGCTGGTTTTGAACCCTTTTTTCCTCCGGATTGCCAAAGCCCACACGGGTGTTTGCAATAAGCTCTGTTTTAATTTCGCCCGTTTCCTCATCCCAAAAGCTGTATGTTGCCGCGTCTCCGTCTACTGCCGCATTGCGCATATATTCCCGCACCAAAGACGGAATTTTGTTCTCGTCAAAAATATACGCCAGCTTTTCGTTTATCTGCTGCGCCCTTTCTTCATATGCTTCTCTTCGCTCCCTGCCGCGCACAGCAGCTTCTATTGTGATTTTGTCCGATGTATTTGATGCCACTGTGAAAAGCGTCACTCTTTTAAGAAAATTAAAAACGGGTGTGGGCAGCCCGTTTGACACAACCCCCTCCCACTGCCTCCCGACAAAGAAGTTTTCGTTAACACGCACGGTATCATAAAGACCTATGCTCTCCTTGTAGCGGCACATTTTTTCATACTCTGCCCAAACCTGCTCACAGCTAATATTCATAGATACTTATGCTCCCTCTCGTTTGTATGAACGCTGTAGCTGAGTATGTTCGATAGCCCCTGTGTATACATTTCCTGCTGTCTCCTGCGACTTAGTTTCCCGCCTTTTAAAGAAGCTTCGCTTGTTCTTATTTGTTTTGCGCTGCTGCCTTCAAGCATTTTAGCTGTTCTGTCTGCTGCCCGCATTGCAGAGAGCGATGTCGCCATGCATACAGCAGAGCAAAATGCCACATATAATATTGCCCAGACTGTCATATTACCTCCCAATTATTCTTACAAATTCAAAGCCCGATACCCGAGAGCAGATACGCCAAAACAGCAGCTGTTAATGCCCATATAACCTTGTCGAAAAGCTCGCTCCAGCGCTTTGCCGGAATAGCGGTTAAGGTCTTTACATCTGCCTTAATCTCGCCCACATCCTTTTTTATATGCTCCTGCTCAACACTAAGAGTGCCGAGCCTTGCAGAAAGCTCGCTGTGCAGCCCCTGCACCTTTTCCAAGCTTTCAAGTCTCATGCTGTTTTCACCCAGTCTCTGCACGCACCTTTGAAGCTGTTTTTCTATTTTGTTCTGCATGTAGCCCCCTTGCTTACTGCCCTTTAATCTGATTGCTGCCGCTGTTTTTCTTTTCTAAGCAAATGTTCCATACTGCCGAAATTCCCGCAGCCAAGGCAGCAGAGAGAGCAGGTGCCATTATTATCTGCACGGCTGTCAAATCCGGAAATCCGCTCCCCAGCATAGACACAAGCTCCGGGATTAATACTCCCAAAAAAGCCTGCGCAAAGGTCTTGCCTGCTCTTATTGCCCAATCGCTTATTTTTATCTTATTCATCCTTTAAATCTCTTCCCTTCGGTTTTTCGTTTTTTAGCTTTTCGTTTTTATTTTGTTTTTCTCTTTCGCTCTTTTCGTTCTTCTTTTTTCGTCTTTTTCTTTTTGGGGCAATGCAGTTTACGCACTCGGGATACGGGCACGAAAGACAGGCTCTAATCTGCTCGGGCAAATCATAGTTTGTCTTTTCTCGCGGCATCAAAAATACTCCGGATAATAAGCAGCGCTCGAATATTGCAGGCAGTATGCCCTTTTTGCTTCTGCTCTGTCGCCCTGCCTTTGCCCCCTGTGTGCCAGTATCGCCCTTTTTATTCCTGCCTTATACGCATCTGTTCTGCTTCTTTTTATCTTTTTTGTATATGCAGTGCACTTTTCCCCCGCGGGGCATGCCCTTCTTTTGCCCGTTTTTTCAAGATAATCGCAGATTTCCACCTTCCCCTCGGGTATGCAGCCCAAAAAATAATACTCACAGCTTCGGCATCTATGCCCAACTAACGCCAATCAAATCTCCCCCTGTTCCTCGACAGAAAAACCAAGTTTTCTTGCTTTGTCTCTAAATATATACAAGTATCTTGGCTCTGTCAACAGCAATTACAAGTTTCTTGTAATTCATATTAGCTTTTTAGCTTATCTCTCAAAAATCCTAAAAATGCGGGCAGCTTTATACTGCAATAAGATAAGGCGCAGAAAATACTTCTTGATTTTTGACTGTATGGGTGTTAATATAAAAAACTGCGAGCACTATGCTCGATTAATGTGAAAAAGGAGGTGTATACGCTAATGCCGAACATCAAATCCGCAAAGAAGAGAAACGTTTTAAGCAAGGTTCAAAACGCCCGCAACAAGGCAACAAGATCTGCTCTCAGAACTCAGCTTCGTAAGTTTGATGCAGTTATCGCCGAGGGTGATGCTAATAACGCAAAGGAAAGCTACAAGGTCGCAGTTAAGCATGTAGACCGCGCAGTTGCCAAGGGTCTTATCCATAAGAACAAGGCAGCTAACACAAAGAGTGCTATGGCACTTCGCATTAATGCTCTTTCCGCTGAATAATTAATCTGCTTTATTAAGCAGCATGCGTAAGCCGGTCCGTGATTACACGGGCCGGCTTACGCTATATAAATAGAACTTTTTGCTGTTTTCGGCTTTTTTATATCCCCCCGGGGGGCTTGTTAGAACTTTCAGTTAGTCTATAATAATATTCGTGGCGTGAGATAAAAGCGTCATATTTTTATCATCATTTTAGTAAGGAGCAAATATCTAACATGATTAGCTGCACTATTAATACCCCTACTGCTAATAATCAATATTGTGGCCTGTTCCTGTCGCTGAGAGAATCGGAGAATTTTTTGAATTCTTATTGGGATCTAACCCCTACCAGATGTTAAAGGAGTCCGGATATGAATTTAGGCAAATCAAGCTCGGCGAATAACGGCTCAAGCATCGAAATAGCACCCGAGGCAGACTATAAGCAAAAAAGGCTCCGCAATATAAGCTTTTTAATCGGGCTTTTTGCCCTGCTTGTCGTTTCGGTTTTAGTATCGCTTAGGGCAGGCTCGTACGATACCCCTACTTTAGAGCTTGTCCGCGGCATATTAGGCAAAGCGCACGACCCCAAAATAAACACTATAGTAATAAATAACCGCCTGCCCCGCATTCTGACAGCTCTAATATCGGGCGCGGGGCTGGGCATCTCGGGCTGTGTGCTTCAGGCAATACTCCGCAATCCCCTTGCATCATCGTCAACCTTGGGCGTGTCGCAGGGCGCAGGCTTCGGCGCTGCCTTTGCAATTATTGTGCTAAACGCCGGGGTCAGCGCCGGTGCCGGAGCTGCTGCAATTCCGCTTTGTGCCTTTGCAGGCAGTATGGCTGTGGCATTTACAATCCTCGGGCTTTCCAAAATATCCAGAGTCACACCCGAGGGCATAGTCTTAGCCGGTGTTGCAATAAGCTCAATATTCACAGGCGCAACAACATTAATTCAGTATTTCGCAAACGAAATCCAGCTTGCTACACTTGTTTTTTGGACCTTCGGCAACCTAGGCAGCACAGATATGAGAGAAATCCTGATGATGTCTGCCGTTATTTTCCCCGCCTCTGCATATTTTTTCTACCATCGCTGGGATTATAACGCGCTTTTAAGCGGCACAGAGACGGCTGTCAGCCTCGGCATCAATGTGAGCAGGCTCACACTTATTAATATGATAGTCTGCTGCTTTGTGGCATCAACTATTGTCTCTAATATCGGTCTTATTGCCTTTATCGGGCTTGTGGCGCCCCACCTTGTGCGTCTTGTTGTTGGCAATAACCATGTCTATCTCCTGCCCGGCTCAATGCTCGGCGGCGCTACGCTGCTATTACTCGGCGACCTGTTTTCAAGAATTGCAATAAGCCCTATTATATTGCCGATAGGCGCTATTACATCGTTTCTCGGCGGACCGCTCTTCCTCTATCTGCTGTTCAAAGGAGGTAGTCGTCGTGCTGAGAGTTAGTAATCTAAGCTACAAATACAAAAGCGGACCGCAGATACTGAAAAACGTGTCCTTTGAGCTTGAAGGCGGTGTCTGCATGGGCGTTTTGGGCAACAACGGCGCGGGCAAAAGCACAATGCTAAAATGCCTAAACCGCATACTGCATGCAAAAAGCGGCGAGGTTTGGCTGGACGATAAGATGCTGCTAAATCTGCCTCAAAGGGAAATCGCCAAAAAAGTTGCCTTTGTTTCGCAGAGCGTTCCCAGCACACAGATGACAGTTCACGATATGGTTATGCTCGGCAGAAGACCTTATATGTCTTGGGGCTTTTCGGAGCAGGATCACAAAATAGCACACGAGTGCATGGAGAAGCTCTGCATAGAGCACCTGCGCGGCAGATACCTAAACGAGCTTTCCGGCGGCGAGCGGCAAAAGGTTATGCTGGCAAGAGCCCTTGCGCAGCAGCCGAAATTGTTGCTCTTAGACGAGCCGACCTCCAGCCTAGATATTAAAAATCAGTATCAGGTACTGGAAATAGTCCGCGATTTCTGCGATAATCTTGGTATTACCGCAATGGCTGTGCTGCACGATATAAACCTCGCCCTGCGTTTTTGTGACAAGCTCCTGCTTTTAAAAGACGGCAAGGCAACAGGCTACGGCGGCAGGGATATTTTAGACCGCGAAACACTTAAAGATGTGTATGATGTGAGCGCAGAAATAAGAGATGTGCAGCACTGCAAGCTGCTTGTTGTAGATTAGAAATAATAATTAAGGAGAATAATTATGAAAATAAAAGAAAAAGAAAAAGTGCTATGGGATCGCTGCATAGACTTTCACGGGCATGAATGCGGCGGTGTAACAATCGGCTTTATGGCAGCTTTATACGCAATCGAGCTTCTCGGTCTGGAGAAGGATGAAAACGGCGGCATTTCAAAGGATGAGGAAGTAGTTTGCGTAGCCGAAAACGACGCCTGCGGAATAGATGCAATTTCAGTTATACTCGGCTGCTCTGTCGGCAAGGGCAACCTGCTCTTCCATATGCGCGGCAAACAGGCTTTTTCGTTCTATAACCGCAAAACAGGAAAGGCTGTGCGTTTAGTTCTCAAAAATAGACCTCTTGGCATGAGCCGTGAGGAGGCATTTGAGTATTTCCAGAACGCAGACTACAGAAATATTTTTGATGTGAGCGAGGCTACAATCAAGCTCCCTGAAAAGGCTAAGATTTTCTCGTCATTCGACTGCGACAGCTGCGGCGAGAGCACAGGCGCTAACTGGATAAGGCTCTCGGGCGACAAAAAGCTCTGCTTAGACTGCTATGAGAGCTATAACCGATTTGATGTGTAAAAATAATTAGATTATAAGACAAAACCGGCAGGAAATTTAAATCCTGCCGGTAATTGTTTGTGGGAATGTTTCATGTTTTTATAGTTTCTCAGGTTAATATAAATTGCATGGAAATGTTGTTGTGGGAATGTTTCATGTTTTTATAGTTTCTCAGGTTAATATAAATTGCAATGGAAATGTTGTTGTGGGAATTTGGCGGTCAAAGACCGCCGCTACGTTCCCCAACGGAGATTTTGCGTGATTTTTGCTGCTCAATCCCTGTTTTGGCAAATATTAAAATAGTCAGCATTTCCAATGGTTTAGCCGTAGGGGCGGGGCTCTGCTCCGCCCGCCGTTCCCCCGTCCAAATCCTGTGTCATTTAAGTTGTATGTTATAATGCTATTCTTATGGTTTTATCGTAGCGGCGACCTTCGGTCGCCTTCGTCACCCAGTTTACGCAGATATAAAATAGTGAGCAATTCAATAGTTTAGCCGTAGGGGCGCACCTTCGGTCGCCTTCGTCACCCAGTTTACGCAGATGCAAAATAGTGAGCAATTCCAATAGTTTGGCCGTAGCGGCGCACCTTCGGTCGCCCGTCGTTCCAAAGGCTCCCTCAGACGAGGGGGCTGTCACCGAAGGTGACTGGGGGAGTGAAAACCCTCGGTATTGTTGGCTTTTTGGCGTTTACATTCAGTGCTATTCTGTATTATTTCTGCTGTAAATCTTTCACGCACAGGTGTTTTGCGCTGTCTCTCCCCCCTGTCTCGGCATTCTGCCGAGCCTTCC
>JAAZCZ010000008.1 GCA_012513005.1 Oscillospiraceae bacterium
AAACACAGCGCCGGCGCAGCAAAATAGAACAATCTTTGCAAGAGCGTGAAACATCATATGCATTAGTGCGGCATTTAAAGCAGAGCCTGTCATAAGTGCCACAGCTATTAGCATATAAGATAGGTTTGAAACGGTAGAATAGGCAAGTCTCTTCTTAAAATGCGGAGTTCTAAGTGCCATATAAGAGCCAAACAAAACCGTAAAAGCAGAAAAGAAGAGCACAACATCCTGAGCAAAGCTGCCATATAATTTAGCAACGCCAAAGCTGTACCATGTAAGCCTTATAACGGCAAAAATACCCGCCTTAACAACGGCAACAGCGTGCAAGAGAGCGGTTACAGGAGTAGGCGCAACGCTTGCATCTACAAGCCACTTAGAAAACGGGAAAATAGCAGCCTTAACACCGTAGCCGATAAAGCCGAAAATAAACACAACAGAATAAAGATAAAAGCTCCCGCCGTCGTAATTACCCAAAAAACCGCCCAAGATAAAGCTTGTGTCAGCACCCGACTCAATAAGAAAGATTAGTGACACAAAGGCAAGAGCAGCCCCGCCCATAGAGAAAAGCAAATAGTTTCTGCCGGCATATCTTGACTTAGCGTTCATAGCATGCATAACAAGCGGCAGGGTAGACAGAGACAATAGCTCATAAAAGAGGTACATGGTGAGCGGATTTGCAGAAAAGGCAACGGCAATGGTGACACCAAAGCTCATCAGCCAAAAACCAAAAAACCTGCTCTCATTTCCCTCATGCTTCATATACTCAAAGGCAAAAAATGTGGCAGGCGGCCATAAAACAGAGGCAATCAGGGCAAAAAACACCGAAAGCCCGTCAACAGAAAACGAGATAACAAGATGCTCACCAAACTTAATCAGTGTAAGCTTTTCTGTGAAAAAATAAAGCGCAGCAAAAGTTAGCAGTGAGGTTGCAATAGTCACCGAAGCCACAAGAATATTTCGGCTTCTGCTGCCTAGGTTTTTACTAAGCAGCAGCCCAAAGCCGCATATTATCGGAAATAGAATCGGAATCAGCAAAAAGTACTTCAAAAGCAAACCTCAACAAATAATCTGATAGCTTAAAAAATAGTGCCAACAATGCCCCTAATAAACTCAGAAAGAGGCTGTGAAAAAGCTCCGAATATAATAAGTGCAGACGAGAAGACTGCAAGAGGAACGAGCGTAATCTTTTTCGGCTCTGCAGAAGATACGGCAATCTCGGCAGTATCTTTTTGCGGGAAAAATGCAGCAAACACTATTGTAAGCAAATACCAGGCAGTTAAAACAGCACTAATAAGCAAAACCGAGACACCGACAACAGCAAAAGCACCCACATTAGAGCTAAACGCGCCTAAAGCTAAGTTCCACTTGCTTATAAAGCCGCCTGTCGGGGGTATGCCGACAAGTGACAAGGAAGCAATAGTAAAGCAGGTCATAACAACAGGCATCCTTCTGCCCATTCCGCCAAGCTCCTCAACCTTAGTCACAC
Organism: Oscillospiraceae bacterium; assembly: GCA_012513005.1. Classification (GTDB taxonomy): domain Bacteria; phylum Bacillota; class Clostridia; order Oscillospirales; family Oscillospiraceae; genus Scatomorpha. Next base: position 1,487 of record JAAZCZ010000008.1, read on the forward strand.
CGGTTTTGAGAATTATGGCACCGGCGCAGCAGAACAGCGCGTTTTTAGCGCAGGAGTGGAAGAAAACCTGAAGAAAAGCGCCCTCAAACGACATGGGAGATAGGCAAACAATACCGAAAACCACATAAGAAGCCTGACTCACAGTAGACCAGGCAAGCCGTTTTTTAAGCAGCTTTTCCTTGCAGGCGAGCATAGAGCCCATAAATACAGTACAAAGAGCAAGAGTAAGCAGTGCTTTCTGTGCCCATGTGCCAATAATAAGCTCCATAGGGAACACAAAGTAACTGATCCTGATAGTTGCAAGAATACCCATTTTTGTAATAACGCCGGATAATACCGCACTTGCAGGAGCAGGGGCAACAGGGTGCGCTGTGGGAAGCCATGCGTGCAGCGGCAGCATACCAGCCTTGCAGCCAAAGCCGACCATCATTAAAAAATAAGCGATAACGGCAGTTTTGCCGGGGATGCCGGCGAGCATTCCGCCAGGTGAAAAGCCTTCGGCACCGCCGTATCTGTAAATAACAAAAAGCCCGAACAGAGCAAGAGCGGCACCAAAAACAGAAAAGCCGAGATATTTTATTCCGGCAGCCATAGACTCAGTAGTGCCTGAGTGAATAACAAGCACAACGGTAAGTAAGGTCATCGCCTCATAAAACATATAAAGCGTAGGCAGGTTAGCCGAAAAGCAGATACCTATGAGAGATGAGAGGGAAAACAAATAAAACCTGTGAAACCTAAGTTCATTTTCCTCGTGTGTCATATACTCAAAAGAAAAAAGAGCAACTAAAAGCCAAGCAAGAGAGCAAATAACAACAAAGAACAATGAGACTCCGTCTGCAGTTAAAGCGAGAGTTAGCCCCTTTGCAAGCTCAATAATTGTGAATGTGCCCTTGCAATAAACAGCTGCGGCAATACTAAAAATCGCAGTAAATACAAGCGAAATTGTAATAAATACATTTCGTGCCTTTCTATTGCCCTTCGGAAGAATAAACCCTGCAACCAGCGGCAGTAGTATGGGTATAATAAGCAGTGCAGACATCACATCACCTCTTTAAAAGCTGCCGAGCATATTAACTCCCTCAGCGACAAAGCGCAAAACGGGAACAAAATAAATGCCCAGGAAAATGTTAAGTAAAATAAAAATCGAGGAAGAGAGCAAAAATCCCATATCACGGACCTTAATGTGTTCTTCACCGACCTGCGGTCTGTTCCACACATTCAGTATGGCGGGCACATAATAAAGCGCGTTTAATACGGAGCTTGCACCCAAAACAAGCATAGAAAGCAGAAAATATGACTGACCCTCCAGGGCAGATTGAGCAATTGCATATTTAACGCCAAAACCTGCCAAGGTCGGAATACCGCAGAGTGAAAGCCCACCCAAGGTAAAAACAATACCCGCAAAAGGCACTGATCTGGCACTGCCGCGAAGGCTCACCCAGTCGAGCTTGTGGTGTACAGACTCAGAAAGGCGGCCGATTGACGAGAATATCATCGCTTTTGTGAAGCTGTGCACCAATATCTGAAGACAAGCAGCAACAGCCCCGCCTACAGTGCCCAAGCCCAAGGCCATATAAATATAACCGACCTGTGCAACAGAAGAAAAAGCGGCCATTCTCTTGGCGTTAGACTGGTAAAGAGCCCGAATAGAGCCAAAGGTCATCCCCAAAAGCCCAAGCACAAAGAAAACTTCAAAAATATGCATCTGCCTGCACACTTCAAAAGAATATACACTAAAAATCAGCTTGATTAATAATATTATGTAAACCTTAATCACAGTTCCGGAGAGTATTGCGCTCGAGCCGGTAGGTGCCACGGCGTGTGCCCAAGGCAGCCAGTTGTGAAACGGGAAAAGCGCACTTTTAATGGCAAGACCCAAGGCAATAAAGGCAAACGAAACGGTAATCGGCAGTCGTGCTGTGCCCGTAAAAACCTTTGCAATAGACTCGCGCAGAGATGACATGAGCAAATGCCCGGTACTCCGATATAAAATGGCAATACCCAAAAGCAGAAAACCGGAGCCCACAATGCCGTAAACGAGATACTGTATAGTAGCAACTGTAGACTTGCCGTCATCACGCGCAGCAACAGTTGCGCAAGCTGTTATAGCCGAAATTTCAATGAACACATAGGCGGTGAAAATATCATTAGTGTAGATTATGGCGAGCATAGAAGCAGTTAAAAGCGAAACTGAAGCATAGTAACCGGGCAGCTTTTTACTGCTCACCGAGGCTAAAAGCTCAGACTGCCCGCCCATTAGTGAAAGTGCCACAACAAGGGGCAAAACAGTTGACATAACACCTTCAAGAGGGCCTGCCCGCAGCTCATTGCCCCAGGGAGCAGGGAAGTGACCAAGAACATAAACAAAGGCTCCGTTATTAAGGGTGCTTATCGTAATTAATACGGCAAACGCTGACACAAGCAGAATAGAAACGTAGAGAAGGATTCGTGAAATCTCGGTTTTTTTAATAAGCACAATAAAAAGAGCATTAATTGTGAGCAGGAAAATGCTGAGCATCGGAAGGTTATTTACAAAGGAAGTCAAGAATCCTTCACCTCCTGCTTAGCTTTTTCAATAATCTCGTCTATCATCATTGTTCCGTATTTTTTATTAAGGCTGTATGTAAGAGCCAAAAGGGCAGCTAAGGTGCTCACAGATACAACAATGCCGGTCAAAACAAGACCGCTCGGAACAGGGCTAATATATTTACCGGGGTCAGCTCCGGGTGCGGCTAAAATAGGAGCTACTCTGCCGGCTGTATATCCGCCCGCAGCTAAGTATAAAAACAAAGCAGAGTCCATAATTCCGGCACCGATTATTTTCTTTATGAGATGCTTATCTGTAATAAGGCAAATTAGCCCTATGGCAAACAGAATAAACGAGGCTATTTCATATCGCATTTCAATTACTGTGTTTATCATAATATTCCCCCCGTCATTCATCTAAGGCAGCAAAAGCGGAATAAAATGCAAACACAGTCAGGCTCACAACAATTCCCACGCAAATATTTAAAGGCAGAATAAAGCCTGCACTGTAAATACTTCCGATATTGCCGTGAACGGGCAAAAGATTTTCCCCGACAGCCGCAGAAACAAAGGCAAAGGCTTTTATCAGCGCGTAAACAAGTAAAGCAAAGGACATAAGCAGTGAAATAAGATAGGAAGTTAAGAACGCCGAAACACGGGCATGACCGTAGGCAGCCGAGATTAAAATAAGCATAGCGCCTAAGACTGTACCTCCTGCAAATCCGCCGCCGGGTGATAAATGGCCGTTTAACACGAGATAAACCCCGAATACGGTAATAAAGGGCGCAAAGACACTCACAGTAGATCTGAGCATTTGGTCATTGGATTTTAGAGACAGCCCTCGAGATTTTTTCGGCTTTGACCGTCCAAGAAGCATCAAAACAAAAACAGTGGCAGAAAATAAGACAGTAGACTCCCCAAAGGTGTCAAATGCCCTGTAGTCAAAAATCATGCCCGAAACAGCATTTATTGCACCCGTGTCACGCACCCCGTCTTTTACATATCGGGCGGTTACCTCGTTATTAACAGGTGAATCAGGGGATGCAAAACGGGGCATAAAATACGAAGTCAAAATAAGCTGAGACACCAAAACAATACCTGCTAAAATTACAGCAAAATACAAAATTCTGTGACTCGGATTCTTTTTACCGACATGTCTTGATTCACTATCAAATGTGTCTGTGTTTTCGTCTAAATCATCCATAGCAAGGAGCGGCGAATAGCTCTCATCATAGGTAGAAATATCACCGTCAATCCAAAGCTTCAAAAACATTTTGAAATTATCTAGTTTACTCATAGTCATCACCGTCAATCATACCGGTGCGCCTTAAAACAAGTACAAAGAGCACAGTTGTAATCCCGCTTCCCACAGCAGCCTCGGTAATTGCCAAATCGGGTGAAGATAGCAGCATCCAAATAAAGGCAAGTATAGTCGAAAAGGGCATAAAGAGAATAACACTGCTTAAAAGTTTTTTAGACAAAACAGCAGCAACTGCGGTTAGTATTAAAAGTATAAGCAGCACAGATTCTAACACTAAATTCATAGGCTCTTATCCTCTTTGTTCAGCAAGCGACCCTCTCTCAAATAAAACTCCATTTTAGCAATCAAATGTGTGGTCAAAGGAGCGGCAATCCACATTAAAACTAAGACCAAAACCAGCTTCAAAACCCCTGCTACATCTAACATAAAAAATGCAGCTCCCAGCAAGGTTAAAAAAAGCCCCATGGTGTCAAGCAGTGACGCTGCGTGCATACGCGTTAAAATAGTTTTCATGCGAAACACACCCAAAACCGAAACAGCAATAACAAAAAGCCCCATGCTCATAAAGACAGCGCCTAAAATATCAGTTATCATCAGGCTTGCCCTCACTTTTTTCGGTTTTACCAAGAATAACTCTGGTAAGTATCTCAATAATCAGTATGCCGAGCAGTGCAAATAATATCGCGACATCGAGCAAATAGCTCTCGCCCATATACGCTGCAAAAACACAGGTCATAATAACAATAAGCGTGCATATCATAGAAACACCCAAAATGCGGTTTGTTATGCCCTTGCCTGTTATTGCGCGCAGAACACAAAAAGCGAGCATGATACAAAGAAAAATGAGGCAGCCGGAAAGATAGCTCTGCGCAAAGGGAGACAGTCTATCCATAATACTTTTCCTCCGCCTTTTCTAATAGCTTAATAGATTTTAGTGAATCTAAATTTGCAATATCCACATCCAAAGAGTGAATAGAAAACTCACCGTCACGCAGCCCGACTGTATATGTGCTCGGAGTCAGTGTGATGGAAGTGCCCAAAACATATCGGGCAGCCTTTGATTTAAGCTCAGGTTTAAACTCAATAAGCCCGGGATTAAGCTTAGGCTTAATGCTGAGCATAACACGCATTACATGAATATTAGACGCCACTATATGTACAAAAAGCCCGAAGAAGTATCTAAGGGCAAAAAAGACAAGTGCAAAGGATAAAACATCCTTTTTAACGCTGTAAGCAAAAAAGCGGCAGGCTGCAAAATGCACGGCAGCAGCGACAAAAATTCCGCTAATAAGAACATCGGCAGTCAGCCTTCCGCAAAGCAGAACAAAGAAAACATAAAGCCCTATAAACAGCATGCCCAAACCCCCTTGCCTAAGCTATTTCTAATAGCTAAAAATATAACATATGAGCGGCTATTTGGCAATAAAACAGCCATAATTTAGTATAAAAAGTAATAACTAATCATCATAATGAACAGAGCTTATTAGGCGTTTGCGCAGCGTTTAGCTGCAGAAAAACGGGGCTGACTTAGTTGCATTGACAATTTTTATATGTTAAAATGCACCGAAGTCAAATAGAAAGAAAGATTAGAATTATATGTGGTTTCCGCTATCGTTATTTACTATCGCCGCGTGGGCAGGCAGTGATTTTTTTTCAAAAAGAGGCACAAGACCAAACGACAAATATAGCCACCTAAGACTTGTAATAAGTGTCGGCACGGTGATGACAATACATGCCGTAGCGTATCTTTTAATAACGGGTATAGAATGGAAGCTAAGCTATATAATCCTTTATTTACCGGTGTCTTTTCTATACATTTTGTCAATGACACTCGGATATGCCGGGCTTAGATATATAGAGCTTTCGGTATCATCTCCCATCTGCAACTCATCGGGCGCAGTCACAAGCATACTTGTTTTTGTGTTTTTAGGTCAGACGATGGAGTTAATGCAGCTCGGCGGCGTTATTATGATAACAGCCGGTGTCATTCTGCTTGCCGTCATAGACAAAAAGATGGCAGAAAAATCCAAAACTCTGTCGGAAGATGACACAAAGTATCGCCGCAGTGCAATTGCAATTTTGTTTCCGATACTCTACTGCATAATAGACGGCCTCGGCACATTTGCTGATGCGTATTTTTTAGAGCATGTCTTAGACGAAGCAAGTGCAAACATCGCATATGAATTTACATTCGGAATCTGCGCATTAATTTCATATCTTTATATGCGCGTAATAAAAAAAGAAAAGTTTTCCTACATAAAAGAAAAGCAGTTCACAATAGGGGCAGTCTGCGAAACAGCCGGGCAGTTTACATATATATTTGCCTTGGGTGATAATGCAATAGTCGCAGCACCTCTAATTGCCTCATACAGCGTGTTTTCTGTCATATTGTCGAGGATTTTTCTAAAAGAAAAGCTAAGCCGAACTCAGTATGCTGTCATAGCACTAATTATGGTAGGTATAGCCATATTGGGCGCTTTTGACAATTAACCCCGCAATTTTTAGATTATTAACATATTTTACTTTAATTTTCACTGCAAAACCATTATGATACTTATTATACAACAATATTAAAAGGAGTGTGATTGCAATAGAAGCTCCCAAATATAAGCGCGTATTGCTCAAAATCAGTGGAGAGGCATTAGCGGGCGATAAAAAGAGCGGTCTTGATTTTGATGTAATAAACAGCGTGTGCGCCGCAATCAAAAAATGCCAAAAGCTCGGGATTGAAATAGGCGTCGTAATAGGCGGCGGCAATTTCTGGCGAGGCATAAAGGACGGAAACGGTAAAATCGAAAGATCAAGGGCAGACCACATGGGCATGCTTGCAACAGCAATGAACTGCCTTGCCGTTGCCGATGTAATGGAGCAAAACGGCATAGAGGTTCGTGTTCAGACCGCAATAGAAATGCGACCGATTGCAGAGCCGTATATAAGGCTAAGAGCCATGCATCACCTTTCAAAAGGCAGGGTAGTGCTATTCGGCGGCGGAACCGGTTGCCCGTATTTTTCAACCGATACAGCAGCGGTTTTAAGAGCTGCCGAAATCGGAGCTGACGCTATACTGCTTGCTAAGAACATAGACGGAGTATATTCAGCAGACCCGAAGCTAGACCCCACTGCATGCAAGTTTGAGAATATAACATACGATGAGGTGCTAAAACTGCATTTGGCAGTTATGGACCTGACAGCTACTTCACTTTCTATGGAAAATGATATCCCCGTAATAGTTTTTGCACTAAAAGATCCCGAGAATATTGTCCGCGCTGTAATGGGCGAGAATATTGGAACAGTTGTAAAGAAATAGGAGGTACAAAAATGGAAAAGATATACGAAGAGTTTGAGGGTAAAATGAAAAGAACGGCAGAGGTACTGACTCAGAGCCTAGCCTCGGTAAGAGCCGGCAGAGCAAATGCCGCAGTCTTAGACCAGATTATGGTGGAATACTACGGTACTCCGACACCGATAAACCAGATAGCAACAATTTCTTCACCCGACCCGCGCAGCCTGCTTATTTCCCCATGGGATGCACAGAGCTTAAAGGGAATAGAAAAGGCGATACTCGCATCGGATTTGGGAATAAACCCCCAGAACGACGGAAGAGGCATTAGGCTACTTTTCCCGCAGCTCACAGAGGAACGCCGCCGTGAGCTTGCAAAGCAGGTGAAAAAGTATTCTGAAGAAGCCAAAATTGCTGTTAGAAATGTTCGCCGTGACGCTATGGACAAATTCAAGGCAATGAAAAAGACCTCAGAGCTTACAGAAGACGACCAGAAGGTAGCAGAAAAAGAAATCCAAAAAATAACCGACAACTGGATAAAAGAAATAGACAAAATATCCGAAGCAAAAGAAAATGAGCTTTTTGAAATCTAATATTTTTTCAAAACGAGATAAAAAAAACGGAGGCCCTTCAATTGAAGGGCCACCTCGCCATATAGCGATAATACTCGACGGCAACGGCAGATGGGCGAAAAAACGCGGACTACCGCGCACAGCCGGCCACGCCGCCGGGGCGGAGACATTTCGCCGAATAGCAACCTACTGCAAAGACATAGGTGTTGAATATCTAACGGTATATGCTTTTTCAACAGAAAACTGGAAAAGACCGGAGGAGGAAATCAGCGCAATTATGAGACTACTCAACAAGTATCTTGTTGAAGCCTGCGAGACAATGGAAAAAGACAAAATAAGGCTAAAAGTCTTGGGAGATGCGAGCATTTTGCCCTCTGAGCTTCGCGAGCTTATTTCAAAGACAGCCGCCATATCAAAAAAATACGACGGCTTTCAGGCAAATGTCTGCATTAACTACGGCGGTAGAGACGAGATAGTAAGAGCCGCCATAAAATACGCAAAAGACTTTGCGGACGGGAGAGCGAAAGATCTCACAGAGGAAAAATTCGGCTCATATTTATACTCAGCCGGAATTCCCGACCCGGATATAGTCATTAGACCGGGCGGAGAAATAAGACTTTCAAACTTCCTAATCTGGGAAGCTGCATACTCAGAGCTTATTTTTACAGACGTTCTTTGGCCTGACTTCACATCAAAGGACATAGACAAGGCAATAGCGGAATATAAAAGCCGAGACAGAAGATATGGTGGAATAAAAGTATGAAAACAAGAATAATTGTCGCAGCAATCGGATTACCCTTAATAATAGCAGTTGTACTTTTAGCTCCGGCTTTTGTGCTTGGAATAATGTTTGCAATAATTTCTGCTCTCTGCGCATGGGAGTTTATGAAGGCAATCAGCCCCGACACACCCAAGAGATATTATATCTATCCTGTTATATCTGCTGCCTTAATTCCATTGGCACAGGGCAGCATTTTTGCGGGAATATACTTTTTCAGAGCACTTGTTTTTGTAACCGTGTTACTACTCACGGTAGAGCTTATTTTTTCAGTCAGAAGCAAGCACGGCAAAATTCCGCTCAGTGCATTGGCGTTTGCAATAACCTGCGGACTTGTGTTTCCGTATATGCTGTCTTCAATAGTGAGATTAAAGCTCAGCGATTTAGGCTGGCCACTTGCATTTTTACCTTTTATTATAGCGTTTTCGAGTGACGCAGGCGGATATTTTTTCGGAATGGCGTTCGGAAAGCACAAGCTTGCCCCGCACCTGTCGAAAAATAAAACAATAGAAGGCGGCGCCGGCGGAATTATTTCAGCAGCAGCATTTATGCTTATTTATTACTTCGTACTAAAAGCAGCCGGCTACACGGCAAGCATACCGATTCTCATACTCTACGGAATAACGGGAAGTGTAATTTGTCAGCTCGGAGACATATGCTTTTCAGCCGTAAAAAGGGAAGGGCAGATAAAGGATTTCGGAACACTTATCCCGGGGCATGGCGGCATGCTCGACAGGTTTGACAGCATGCATTTCACGGCAGCCTTCATAGAGATAATGGTGTTCCTGCTCCCTGCAATTTGGGTGAAATAAGCAGGTAGCTATGTTTAGAAAGGCGCAATAAAAATTGACTAAGAATGTATCAATTTTAGGCTCAACAGGCAGTATCGGGCGGCAGACAATAAATGTCTGCCGCCGTAACGGCATTAAAGTCAAAGCAATAACAGCAAACAGCAACACAGAGCTAGTATATAAACAGGCACTTGAATTTAAGCCTGAACTTGTAGCAGTATTTGATGAAGATGCTGCTGCAATACTGCAAAACAAGCTAAAAGGTGAAAATATACGGGTTTTATCCGGCATGCAGGGGCTTATAGAAGCGGCAACGCTACAAAGCACAGACTGCGTAGTAACAGCCGTATCAGGCTCTGTGGGGCTAATGCCAACACTAGCTGCAATAGATGCCAAAAAGAGAATAGCGCTTGCAAACAAGGAGACACTTGTCTGTGCAGGTGAGCTTGTGATGAAGCGTGCAAGGGAGAAAAAAGCCGAAATATTGCCCGTTGATTCAGAGCACAGCGCAATATTTCAGTGCATGCACGGCAGAGAAAACGAGCTAAGTCGAATACTGCTCACAGCTTCGGGCGGACCTTTTTTAGGCAAGTCACTTTCCGAAACAGAAAATGTCACGCCTGAGATGGCAGTGTCGCATCCCAACTGGTCTATGGGAGCAAAAATCAGTGTAGACAGTGCAACCATGATGAACAAGGGCTTAGAGCTAATCGAGGCTATGCACCTTTTTTCCTGCAACTGTGAGGATATCGAGATAATCATCCACCCGCAGAGCATAATACACTCAATGGTCGAACTAAAAGACGGCACAGTAATAGCGCAGCTTGCAGCCCCTGATATGGAAATTCCCATTCAATATGCACTCACATACCCCGAAAGAGCAAGTATCTGCAATGAAAAACTTGATTTTTCCAAGCTTTCAGATCTGCAATTTATGCTGCCGGATTTAGAAAAACTGCCCTGCCTCAGGCTTGCAATAGAATGTGCAAAGAAGGGCGGCACAGCTCCGGCAATAATGTCTGCTGCAAACGAGATGGCAGTGGCATTATTCTTAAACAGGAAGATAAAATTTAACGAAATCTACAAAGCTGTTTCTGAGGCACTTTCTCATATTCCGGCAACAAATGCCGACACATTAGAGAAAATCTTAGAAGCTGACTCTAGGGCGCGCGACTTTATAAGGGAGAACTACAACTAATGTATATAATTCTGGCAATACTCTTATTCGGCATATTAATAGCAATTCATGAATTCGGACATTTTATCTCAGCTAAGAGCTTAGGTGTTCAGGTCAATGAGTTTGCAATAGGCATGGGACCTGCTATATATAAAAAGCAAAAGGGAGAAACGCTATACGCACTAAGAGCGTTTCCAATCGGCGGCTACTGCGCACTTGAAGGCGAGGATGAAAAGAACGATAACCCCCGCTCATTAACAAATCAGCCTGCTTGGAAATCCTTTATTATCATGATAGCAGGCTCTGCGTTTAACTTTCTTTTTGGAATAATCCTTCTTGTTATGCTTTTTGCAAAGGCAGATGGATTTAGCGTTCCCGTAATTACATCATTTATGGAAGGCTGCATCTACGAAAGTGACGAGGCATTTAAGAAGGGTGATCGGATATATTCAATAGACGGACACAGGATTTTTTCTCCGGCAAATGTTTCAACATACCTGCAAACAGGCGGTGACACACACGATATAGTCGTGGTAAGAGACGGGGCAAAGCATAAATTAGACAATCTAAAGCTTGTGCCGCAGCAGTTTAAGGACGGGCTATTCTACGGGCTTAAATTTGAGGCTCGAGAAACAGGCTTTTGGGCGCATATAAAGCACCCTCTTTTATATTCAATCGACTTTGTGAGGGATGTGTGGAGGGCACTTAGCGGACTTATAGCCGGGACCATCGGTCTCGACATGGTTTCAGGTCCTGTCGGAATTGTAAGCTTTGTAAATAACATAGGCAAAAATGCTGAGACAACTGCGCTTGCAATAGAGAGAATAGTATATCTCGGAGCATTTATTTCAATTAACCTTGCCGTTATGAATATGCTTCCGCTGCCGGCGTTAGACGGAGGCAGAGTTTTGTTTCTGCTTGTAAACGGAGCTGCCCAGCTTATTTTAAGAAGAAAAATTAACACTAACTACGAAAGATATGTTCACGCAGCCGGCATGGCGCTGCTGCTTGCATTTATGGCATTTATCATGTACAACGACATTTCGAGGCTAATTCGATGATGATATCAAGAGACAAAACAAGACAAATATCGGTAGGCGGAGTCAAAATCGGTGGCGGCGCACTAGTTCCTGTTCAGTCTATGTGCACCACAAAGACGAAAGACACAAAAGCTACGATAAAGCAGATACTAGGGCTATATGAAGCGGGCTGCGAGATAATTAGACTTGCTGTTCCGGATATGGAATCGGCAAGTGCATTATCGGAAATAAAGGCAAATTCTCCGATTCCGATCGTAGCCGATATTCATTTTGACTATCGTCTGGCACTTGAAGCAGCTTTGCGCGGTGTCGATAAAATAAGAATAAACCCCGGCAACATAGGAGATAAATCAAAGGTCCATGAGGTCGCAAAGCAGTGCAAAGCAAGGGGAATACCAATCAGAATAGGCGTCAACAGCGGCAGTGTGCCAAAGTCTGTTTTAGAAAAGCATAAGGGTCCCACACCGCAGGCACTTATTGAATCAGCCAAGATTCATGCAGGGCTACTGGAGGAATTTGATTTTGAAGATATTTGTCTCTCGCTTAAATCCTCCTCAGTAACAGACACAATAAAAGCATATAAGCTTGCAGCTGAGACTTTTAAATATCCGCTGCACATAGGAGTCACCGAGAGCGGAACAGTGTATAACGGCGTAATACGCTCGGCTGTCGGCATAGGCACGCTTCTTTGCATGGGCATTGGAGACACACTTAGAGTCTCATTAACAGCAGACCCGGAGGAAGAGGTAAAGGCAGGTATTGCAATATTAAAGGCAGCAGACCTGCGAAAAGCCGGCCCCAGGCTAATATCCTGCCCGACCTGCGGCAGGACAGAAATTGACCTCATTTCATTAGCGAGAGAGGTTGAGAGCAGGCTTGACGGAATAAACAGAAATATAACAGTCGCAGTCATGGGCTGCGTAGTAAACGGACCCGGAGAGGCAAAGGAAGCAGACTACGGAATAGCCGGAGGAAAAGACTGCGGTCTATTATTCAAAAAAGGCGAGGCAGTTGCCAAGCTGCCTGTTTCAGAGCTTTCAGATGCCCTTTTTGAGCTTATAGAAAGTGAGAGGGAAATATGAGAGACAAAGGCGTAGCATTTTTAGAAATATTCCCCTTCTTAGAGAGTCTAAACGGCTTTTGCTCAGGACTCGAAACGGCTGTTGTCACATCTGCTACCATTGTTGAAGCTGATAATACGATGCGAATTAATGCGTTTTTTGAGGATATGATATCGCCCTCAGAAACATCAGTAATAGAATCTGCAATAAAAGATATTTACGATCTTAGCGAGGTCATTTTGATTGCAGATTTTAAAATGCCAAAATCTGAAAACAGGAATGAAGAAAAAACAAAAGGTAAACAGCTTTTCGGCAAAAAGTCAAATTCTGTGCCGGTGCCGATTTCAGAGATAGACTTTAATTCGGGTACAGTGACAGTAAGTGGGGAAGTCTTTGCAGTAGAATCCCGAGATATGGGGAAAAACTGGGGAAGAATACTCTCTTTTTTTATGACCGACAACACAGAGAGCATAAAAGTATCCCGCAGTTTCTATAAAAAAGACAAAGAAGATGCCTCAATAATCGACAAAATTAAAGTAGGGCAGTATCTCACGGTGAGAGGCAAGACAACTATAAACAAATACGAAGAGGAAATGATAATCGAACCCACAAGCATAAGGCTTGAGGAAAAGGAAATAAGGCAGGATTTAAGCGATAAAAAAAGAGTTGAGCTTCACCTGCACACAAGATATTCAGCCTTAGATGCAATTTGTGACCCTAAAAAACTAATAGACCGCTTAGCACTGTGGGGGCACAGCGCAGTAGCCGTAACAGACCACGGTTCAGTGCAGTCATTTCCGGAATTTAACTCCTATGCCAAAAAGAAGGGCATAAAGGTCATCTACGGAGTTGAAGGATATTATGTAAATGATGATGATGAGCAAATATCCGTCAAAGGTAATAGCGAAAATGACATAGATTCAGAAGTTGTAGTCTTTGACTTAGAGACAACGGGACTTTTTGCACTCAATGACAGAATAATTGAAATCGGGGCAGTCGTACTTAAAAACGGAGAAGTAAGCGAGACTTTTCAAACTTATGTAAACCCCGAAATGCCCATTTCAGATAAGATAACTGAGCTTACCGGGATTAGCGACAGGGATGTCAAAGACGCAGCAAAAGAGAGGGATGCAATAGAGTCGTTTTTAGAATTTGTAAACGGCAGACCCTTAGCTGCTCACAATGCGGATTTTGACATTTCATTTATCGAAGATGCCTGCAGCAGACATGAAATAGATTTTGAATTTACCTCAATCGACACATTGGCGCTTGCTCAAAGGCTCTTGCCCGAGCTTAGGCGACACAGGCTCGACATAGTGGCAAAGCACCTTGAAATACCCGATTTTACCCACCACAGAGCCTCAGATGATGCAGGAGCTACCGCCCTCGTCTTGGCAAAGTTTTTTAACATGCTAAAAGAGCGCGGAGTTAATAAAATCAGCGAAATAGATGATGAAATGCGCAGACTAAGCGGAGATGAGCACAGAAGAGTCAGGCATATAACTCTGCTTGCAAGAAACAAAACAGGACTTAAAAACCTGTATAAGCTCATATCAGCATCATATACGAAGCATTACAGAAGATTTCCGATAATACCAAAGTCTCTACTTATGAAACACAGAGACGGTCTGCTTGTTGGGTCAGCCTGTGTAGACGGCGAGGTTTTTGCGGCAGTGCTACGGGGAGCACCCGGAGCGGAGCTGCGCAGAATAGCCTCATTTTACGACTATTTAGAGATAATGCCTGTGTCTAACAACAGTTTTTTGCTAAGAGACGAAAAGCTAAAAGACGAGGATGCACTAAGAGACATAAACAGAAGAATAGCAAGGCTTGCAGCAGAGGCTGAGAGACCCTGCGTTGCAACAGGAGATGTGCACTTTATTGACCCTGAGGATGAGGTGTACAGAAGAATACTCTTAGCTTCCAAAAAGTTTAAAGATGCAGATGAGCCTATGCCGCTGTATCTTAAAACGACTGATGAGATGCTTGATGAATTTTCCTATTTAGACAACAAAACCTGCTATGATGTTGTAATAGGAAACCCAAACAAGATAGCAGAAATGTGCGAAGAAATCAGCCTTTTTCCAAAAGGACTTTTCCCGCCCAAAATTGAAAACTCCGCGCAGGAGCTAACTGGGCTTGTTAAAGATAAGATGCACAGTCTCTACGGCGAAAATCCTCCTGATGAAGTAAAAATCAGGGTAGAAACTGAGCTTTCGGACATTTTGTCACGAAACTACGATGTCATATATATGAGCGCTCAAAAGCTTGTATCCGAGTCCAATAAAAATGGCTACATAGTAGGCAGCAGAGGCAGTGTAGGCTCATCAATAGTTGCCTATTTATCAGGTATAACCGAGGTAAACTCCCTGCCTGCACACTATCTTTGCCCTGCCTGTAAATTTGCCGATTTTATAAGCGGAAAAGGCTACGGATGCGGAGCCGATATGCCGGATAAAACGTGCCCGAGCTGTGGAACTAAGATGGGAAAAGAGGGATTTGACATTCCCTTTGAGACTTTCTTGGGCTTCGGAGGAGACAAGGTGCCCGACATAGATTTAAACTTCTCGGGCGAGTATCAGGCGCGTGCGCATAAGCACACAGAAGAGCTGTTTGGGGCAGAGTGCGTTTTCAGAGCGGGCACAATAGGCACCATAGCGCAAAAAACGGCCTATGGCTTTATCAAAAAGTACCATGAGGAGCGGGGGATAAAAACCTCAAATGCCGAAGAGGAGCGGCTCACATGCGGACTTGTGGGGGTAAAACGCACAACAGGGCAGCACCCGGGCGGGCTTGTGATAATACCTCGGGACATGGAAATCGAAGATTTTTGCCCGGTTCAGCATCCTGCAGATGACATAAGCAGCGGCATAATAACCACTCACTTTGACTATCACTGTATGGAAGATAACCTGCTGAAACTGGATGAGCTGGGACACGATGACCCCACAATGCTCAAAATGCTCGAGGATATGACAGGTGTAGATGTTAGAAGCATTCCGCTTGATGACCCTGACACTATGCGGATTTTCAGAAGCAGTGATTTTATTTTAGATGGCAAAACCGATAAAATTATAGGAAACACCGGCACAATAGGAATTCCGGAATTCGGAACGGGCTTCACCAGACAAATGCTTGAAGATATAGTGCCTCAGGATTTTGAGACTCTTGTAAGAATTTCAGGTTTCTCACACGGCGAGGATGTGTGGGTAGGAAACGCCAAGGATTTAGTAAAAGAAGGTAATATCGATGTAAAGGCAACAATAGGCTGCCGAGACGATATCATGCTCTACTTAATCACAAAAGGCATTCCCGAAAAGCGTGCATTTGCTATAATGGAAGCTGTACGAAAAGGAAAAGGGCTTCCCAAGGGTGCTGAGGCAGAGATGAAAGAGGCGCATGTGCCTGCATGGTATATTGAATCCTGCAACAAAATTAAGTATCTGTTTCCAAAGGCTCATGCAGTTGCATATGTTACCATGGCGTTTAGAATAGCGTGGTTTAAGGTGCATTACCCCTTGGAATTCTACAGTGCCTACTTCTACAGAAGAAGCCAGAAGGATGCCTTCAACGCAGGAATGATGCTAAAGGGCAAGGCTTTTATTAAGAAAAAGATAGCGGAGCTTGCAGGGCAGAAAAAGCTCACACAAAAGGAAGATGAGCTTTTAACAAGTCTTGAGGCTGCTTATGAGTTTAACCTCAGAGGCTATGAATTTGCGCCTGTGGATCTCTATAAATCAGACCAGGCAAAGTTTAAAATTGAAGGAGAAAATATGCTCAGACCTCCTTTTATTTCAGTGTCGGGCTTGGGAGCCGCAGCCGCTGCCGATCTTGCCGCCTGCCGTGACAGCGGCAGAGAATTTGTATCCGTTGAGGATATGCTGAGCTTCTGCACAAAGGTAAGCAGTGCAAATATAGAGCAGCTCATGGAATTGGGAGCCCTGGGTGATATGCCGGAAAAAAACCAAATTTCCCTGTTTTAAGCTTTTAAAAACCTATAATGCAAGTTAAATAGTAAAATGAAGAAAACAGGCTTTAGCCTGTTTTCTTCATTTTATAATATTAAAATATATTTATCAGAGTTTTTGTATTTCCGCTTTTAATATTTTATCACCGTCAAATTGCAGGAAAGCACAGGTGGGGCAGACCCCCAAGCCGGCAGAACCCGGGTTAATAAGCAAAACGTTAGCAATATACATTTGATGCGGTCTGTGCGTATGCCCAAAAAGAGCAATATCGGCGTTTTTCTCTGCAGCGTAATCAGCAAGTCTGTGCACACCTGATTTAACAGCAAAAGTATGCCCGTGCGCTGCGAAAATGCGTTTACTTCCTGCCAATAATAATAGCTCTTTTTCGCCGGGGCTCCCGATATCACAGTTACCCAAAACGCTGTGAAAAACAATATTCGGAAAATTACTTGCCATAAGCTCCGAGTCTCTAAGATAATCACCTAAATGGATAACCACATCGGGATTCTTAGATAAGATAGCTTTTTTCATATGCTCTGTATAACCGTGCGTGTCGGAAAAAACTAAAATGCGCATAAAATTCCTAAATCTATTATCTGAATTAATGTGTTATTTAGAACAAAAATCAGCAGGGCGCTTATCATTAACTCCGTAGTAATAAAGTATCGAATCTGCGATTCGTGCACTGGCTAAACCGTCTCCATAGGGGTTAACGGCGTTTGCCATCTCATTATACTTTTCTTCGGAATTTAATAGCTCAAGAGCCAACTCCTGAATTTTTTCTCTGTCTGTGCCGGCAAGGGCAACTGTGCCGGCTTCTATTGCCTCAGGTCTTTCGGTTTCACGCCTTAAAACTAAAACAGGCTTACCGAGGGCAGGAGCCTCCTCCTGAATCCCACCTGAATCTGTCATAATAAAATAGCTTTTTGCCATAAGCTTGTGCATGTCAAAGGCGTCAAGCGGAGAAATAAGCTTAACATTAGAAACGCTGCCCAAAATTTCTTCGGCTTTATCTTTTACAATCGGATTAGGATGCACAGGATAAATAAAAAGCAGCTCATCATTTGCCTCGGCAATATTTTTAACAGCAGTAAAAATGTTGTCCATCGGCTCTCCGAAGTTTTCCCTCCTGTGGCAGGTGAGAGTAATGATCTTTTTGCTATAATCAAGAATACCGCTCAGATATTCAGACATAGGCAGGCTCTCATCTGAGGCAGTGTATTTTAAAGCGTCAATAACAGTGTTGCCGGTAACAAAAATCTCGCCATCAACGCCTTCTTTTTCTAAGTTAATGCGGTTTTGAGCAGTCGGCGCAAAGTGCAGGGTGCAAAGCTGACCGTTTAGTCTCCTGTTCATTTCCTCGGGGAAGGGGGAATTTCTGTCAAAGCTGCGTAGCCCCGCCTCAACGTGACCTACTGCAATGCCGGAGTAAAAGGCAGCTAACGCCACAGTGAAAGATGTCGTTGTATCGCCGTGAACTAAAACAAGGTCGGGGGTATACTCAGAAAACACATCCTGCATGCCGTATAAGATTCTGCTGGTAATATCAGACAAAGTCTGACCTGCCTTCATTATATCAAGGTCAAAATCAGCTTTAAGATTAAATATAGACAAAACAGAATCCAGCATTTCTCTATGCTGAGCTGTCACACAAATTTTAGCATCAATTTCAGGATGACTTTTAAGCTCAAGCGCAAGCGGAGCCATTTTAATAGCCTCCGGTCTTGTTCCAAATACTGAAAGCACCTTAATTTTTTTCATTACTATTACCTTTAAGCTCTGCTTCGCTGCTATTGCAGGCACCGTTTTTATTATTAATCAAAGTTTTTCTTATATAAATGCCGACAGCTACAGAAGAAGCGGCAGAAACGGCAAGCAGCACATAGCTTACAGCTCCTCGTGTTGCTGTAAACACGGCAAAAATACCCATAATTGCGGAAAAGGCATATAAGACAGCCACTGCCTGCTTTTGGGTAAAGCCGATATCAAGCAGCTTGTGATGCAGATGCCTTCTGTCTGCGCAAAACGGGCTCTGTTTGTTTAAAAGTCTTCTTATTATTGCAAAAGCCGTATCAAAAAGGGGAAGGGCTAAGGCAATTACGGGCACAATAAAAGTAAATACCGCATAGAGCTTAAACATGCCGACAATAGAAATCGTAGCAAGCAGGTAGCCCAGCATCAGGGAACCTGTGTCTCCCATAAATATTTTTGCAGGATTTAAGTTATAAGGCAAAAATCCGAGACATCCGCCAATAAGAGCAGCTATTACCAGAGCGACATTGATTTCATCCGAAAGCATTGCAACAACGAACATTGCAATCGAAGAAATAACGGAAACACCGGCAGCTAAGCCATCTAAGCCGTCAATTAAGTTAACCGAGTTTGTAATACCGACAATCCAAATAATCGAAACGGGCACAGCAAGAGCACCCAAAACCAAAAAACCGCTTTCAGTAAGAGAGGTAGGGTCGCGCAGCATTTCAATCGTAACTCCGTGCAAAACAGCAATAACTGCAGCTACTATCTGAAACAGAAGCTTTGTCCAAGCCCCAAGCTTTCTCTTATCATCAACTGCCCCAAGCAAAACAATTAAGGCAGAGCCTAATAGTATTCCTCTCAAGGTATATGTTAGCTCCGTAAACAGAAAGACAGCACACAGAAAACCGAAATAAATTGCAAGCCCGCCTAGTCGCGGTGTCGGCTTTTTGTGTATGTGTCTATTGCCGTCAGGCACGTCAATGGCACCAATCTTAGATGCCAAAACACGAACCCAGGGCGTTATAAAATAGCTAAACGAGCCTGCGACTGCAACACTGAGCACTATTCGCAGCCAGGTTGCGCTTGTTTGGAACATAACAGCTTACTCCTATAAATCCGAATAATTAGCGCGAAACAAAACCGAGCTTTCTATATACCTTGCCGAGAGTTTTGCCCGCTGCATATTCAGCTTTTTTAGCTCCCATCTTATAAACTTCTTCAAGATACGCCTTATCTTTGAGCAGCCTTTCGGTCTCCTCTCTAATCGGACGCAAAGTTTCAACAACAGCGTTACCGACAGTCATCTTAAGGTCTCCGTAGCCCCTGCCTGCAAACTCATTTTCAATATCGGAAATGCTCTTGCCGCTGGCGCAGGAATAAATCTGAATTAAATTTGAAACCCCCGGTTTTTCGGAAGGGCTAAAACGCACACAATCAGCAGATGTATCAGAGTCAGTAATTGCTCTTTTAAACTTACGCATAATATCCTCGGGCTTTTCCAGCAGATGCACACTGCCGGAGGGGTCTTTGTCCGATTTAGACATTTTGTTGGTAGGCTCAGATAAGCTCATAATTCTAGCACCTACCTTCGGAATAAATGCCTCAGGCACCTTAAAGGTTTCGCCGTGTGCATTATTAAATCTAATAGCAATATCACGACAAAGCTCGACATGCTGCTTCTGATCCTCACCGACAGGCACTAAATCTGCCTGATAAAGCAGTATATCGGCTGCCATAAGCGAGGGGTAGGTGAAAAGACCGCCGTTAATGTTGTCAGCGTGACTTGCGCTCTTGTCTTTAAACTGTGTCATGCGAGATAATTCACCAAACATAGTGTAGCAGTTTAAAACCCAAGCCAGCTCAGCGTGAGCCGAAACATGGCTCTGAATAAAAAGCGTAACCTTCTCAGGGTCAAGCCCGCAGGCAATATACTGCGCAAGCTGCTCTAATATTCTCCTGCGAAGAGCAGCAGGCTCCTGCCTTACGGTAATTGCATGCAAATCGACAATGCAGTAATATGCATCATAGTCTTCAATCATTGAAACCCAGTTTTTAATAGCACCGATATATGAGCCCAGTGTGAGCTCACCCGAAGGCTGAATTCCTGAAAACATTGTTTTCTTTTTGTCCATAGTAACACTACCCCTAATATATAAAGGACTATATCCAAGTCCTAAAATTATTTGTATTTCGCCAAATAAATAATAATATTGAGCAAAAATTGTATTATTTAAAAGGCAAATTTTATACCCCGATACAAACAAACATTGTAACATACAATAGGATAACTGACAACACATTAGGCCTAAAATTTAACAGCATCAGTAAAATGATAAAACGAATTTTGCTGTTTAATACCAGGAAGCTATGCTTTACTTAACTTGACAAAAACACTTAGGTAAAATATTATTAAGTTCATAAAACAAGGAATAGATATTCCGATAAGGTGGACTAATAATGTACGATAAAAGCCAAATAGAGGCATTGGAAAAAAGAATACCAAAGGGAGAGGTCAGAACAAGGTTTGCACCGAGCCCGACCGGCTATATGCACATAGGCAATTTGCGCACTGCTCTTTACACATATCTGATAGCAAAAAATCTGGGCGGCAAATTTATTCTTAGAATAGAAGACACAGACCAGAGCAGACTGGTGAGCGATGCAACTGAAATAATATATAAAACAATGCGAGAATGTGGACTTTCTCATGATGAAGGTCCTGATGTCGGCGGACCTGTCGGACCGTATATACAGACCGAGAGACGAGGAATATACGACATATACGCAAATATTATTTTAGAAAAAGGCCATGCCTACAGATGCTTCTGCGGTAAGTCAGATGCCGAGAACGAAGAGCACAAGAAAACTTCGGATCCCTGCAGAAGCCTGTCTCTTTCCGAATCTAACAGCAGGGCAGAAGCAGGAGAGAGCTTTGTCATAAGGCAGAAGATACCTCACGAGGGAGCAACAACATTCAAGGATGAAATCTTCGGCGAAATCTCCTGCAATAATATAGAGCTTGACGATCAGGTGCTGATTAAGAGTGACGGACTTCCCACTTATAACTTCGCGAATGTTGTGGATGACCATCTGATGGGCATAACACATGTAGTCAGAGGAACTGAGTATCTGTCCAGCACACCTAAGTATAATCTCTTATACGAGGCATTCGGCTGGGAAATTCCAAAATACATTCACTGCTCACCGGTTATGCGGGATGCTCAGAATAAAATGTCCAAAAGAAAGGGCGACCCCTCATACGAAGATTTAATTGCCGCGGGTTATCTTACACAGGCAATACTAAACTACTCAGCTCTTTTAGGCTGGTCACCCGGTGGTGAGAGGGAAATGTTCAGCTTAGATGAGCTTGCCCAAATCTTTTCAATTGAAGGACTTTCTAAATCTCCCGCAATATTTGATATAGACAAGCTTAAATGGCTAAACGGTGAGTATATCAGAAATATGAGCCTTGCTGAATTTGCAAAAATTGCCGAGCCTTATATTCGCAAGGCAGTTAAAAATGAAAACTACGATGCAAACAAAATAGCAGAAATTTTAAAACAGCGCACAGAGCTTCTCACTGAGATACCCGAAAAAGTAGACTTTTTTGATGCGCTGCCGGAATACGAAATCGAACTTTTTGCAAACAAAAAATCCAAAACAGATATTCCTATTTCTCTTAGAATGTTAAACGAAGTAAAACCTGTACTTAGCAGTCTGAACACTTGGGATGATGAGAGTATTCTGCTGAGCTTAAAGTCTCTTGCAGAAAAGCTGGAAGTAAAAAATGCAACAGTAATGTGGCCGCTTCGAATAGCCGTTTCGGGAAAAGCGGTAACACCGGGAGGCGCAGTTGAAATCTGCACAGTGCTCGGAAAAGAGGAAACATTAAGCAGAATAGACAGCGCAATAGCAAAGTTAGAGCCCCAAAATGCTTAAAACTGAGCAAAATTCGTATTATTTAGACAAATTCAGGAATATGCAGTCTTGACTTAACATAATTAAAAGAGTAAAATTACAAAAAGCGATATTTTTAATAATTGATATCTACTAAGGAGGAACAATATGGGCTTTATACCACGGATTACCTGTAGGCGCTGTGGAAGGCAGTTCTCCGGTGTTCGCAGTCGTTGCCCCTATTGCGGCACGCGCCGTGTCAGTCAGAGTGAACGCTCACCGTCTCCGACTCCGGGGACAGTTGAGGGCACGCCCGCGGCAGCACGCAGCAATATTAACACAAAATGGCAAATGACATTTGGTATCATTCTGCTTGCAGCGATTATTTTGGCGGTTATTGTACT
>JAAZCZ010000051.1 GCA_012513005.1 Oscillospiraceae bacterium
ATTATCATCCACTCTGGTCTGTTGCCGCTTGTGCGGAATGCCTCGACTACCTCAAGTCTCTTAACAAGCTTTGCCTTCTTTTGGCCGCTTGCATCGTTAAGCTCGATTTTGAGCTGCTCTGAGAGCTTGTCGCAGTCTATTTGGGCAAGCAGCTTCTTGACAGCCTCGGCGCCCATTCCGGCATCGAAGTCGTCTTCATACTTCTCGCGCATTTCGCGGTATTCATCATCAGTGAGCAGCTGGCAGTATTCCAGCGGTGTATCGCCCGGGTCTGTGACTATATATGCACTGTAATATAAGACTCTGTCGAGTATGCGGGGGGTGAGGTCGAGAAGCAGACCCATGCGTGAAGGTATGCCCTTAAAGTACCAGATATGTGACACGGGGGCAGCCAGTTCAATATGACCCATGCGCTCGCGGCGCACCTTGGCTTTTGTGACCTCAACTCCGCAGCGGTCGCATATCTTGCCCTTGTAGCGGATTTTCTTATACTTTCCGCAGTGGCATTCCCAGTCCTTGGAGGGACCGAAAACTCTTTCGCAAAACAGTCCGTCACGCTCGGGTTTGAGTGTTCTGTAGTTTATGGTCTCGGGCTTTGTTACCTCGCCGTATGACCATGACTTGATCATTTCGGGAGAGGCAATTCCGATTTTTATTGCTTCAAAAGGTGTATAGCTCATATTATTCCTCCTCCGAATAGTCAGAGTGCGAGCTTCCGCGGGCACTTACACTGTCTGAATCGTTTTCGTCATCTAAGGGCTCGTCTATTGATTCACGCACGCTGTAGCCCTGTCTTTCAAACTCTTCCTGCTCTGCAACATACTCGTTGCCGATGTCCGGAATGAAGTCATCCTCGGGTTCTGTGTCTTTTAGCTCTATGTCTCCGCCGTCCTTGTCTAAGACACGGACATCAAGGCAAAGTGCCTGCAGTTCCTTGACTAAGACCTTGAATGACTCGGGTACTCCCGGCTGCGGGATGTTAAGACCCTTGACAATGGCTTCGTAGGTCTTGACCCTGCCTGTTACGTCGTCTGACTTGACTGTTAGAATCTCCTGCAAGGTGTGGGCAGCGCCGTATGCTTCAAGTGCCCAAACCTCCATCTCTCCGAAACGCTGGCCGCCGAACTGAGCTTTTCCGCCCAGGGGCTGCTGAGTGACAAGTGAGTAGGGGCCTGTTGAACGGGCGTGGATTTTATCGTCTACCAAGTGGTGCAGTTTGAGGAAGTAGGCATATCCGACAGTTACATCGTTGTCGAACTTCTCGCCTGTGCGGCCGTCGTAGAGACCGATTTTACCGTCTTCACGAAGACCTGCAAGCTTGAGTGTGTCGCCTATTGCGTCTTCGTTTGCGCCGTTAAATACCGGGGTTGCGACCTTCCAGCCGAGGGCATGGGCAGCGTAGCCCAAGTGGACCTCCAAAACCTGACCGATGTTCATTCGTGAGGGAACACCCAGGGGGTTTAGGACTATGTCTAGCGGGGTTCCGTCCGGCATGTAGGGCATGTCCTCGCGCGGAAGTATGAGCGAAACAACGCCCTTGTTTCCGTGACGACCTGCCATCTTGTCTCCGACAGAGATTTTGCGCTTCTGTGCAATATATACACGGACAACCTGGTTTACACCGGGGCTCATCTCGTCGCCTTCGGATCTTCTGAACACCTTGACATCAACGACAATTCCGCTCTCACCGTGGGGTACTTTGAGCGAGGTGTCGCGGACTTCGCGGGCTTTCTCACCGAATATTGCACGCAGGAGTCTCTCCTCTGCGGTGAGGTCTGTTTCGCCCTTTGGCGTTACCTTGCCGACGAGAATATCTCCGCTGCGAACCTCGGCGCCTATGCTGATTATGCCGCGCTCATCGAGATACTTAAGACCGTCGTCACCGACTCCGGGTATGTCTCTTGTTATCTCTTCTGCGCCCAGCTTTGTGTCACGGGCATCGCACTCGTATTCTTCTATATGTATTGATGTGAAAACATCGTCTGTGACAAGGCGCTCGTTTATGAGTATTGCGTCCTCATAGTTGTAGCCTTCCCATGTCATAAAGCCTACAAGCACGTTCTTGCCGAGGCTTATTTCGCCCTGGCTTGTTGAGGGTCCGTCTGCTATGACATCGCCCTTAGAAACCTTGTCACCAACCTCGACATCAGGTCTTTGGTTAATGCAGGTGCCCTGGTTTGAACGGGCAAACTTGATTAGCTTGTAGTCTCTTCTCTCGCCTTCGTCTTCTCTAATAGTTATATTTGTTGCAGATACACGCTCAACGGTTCCGCTGTTTTCGGCTATTACAGTAACTCCGGAGTCAACGGCGCATTTGTGCTCTATTCCGGTTGCAACAATGGGTGCCTCTGTTGTGAGCAGAGGAACTGCCTGACGCTGCATGTTAGCACCCATGAGAGCACGGTTAGCGTCGTCGTTTTCCAAAAATGGTATCATGGCTGTTGCAATCGAGACCATCATGTGGGGAGAAACGTCCATGTAGTCAACCTCTTCGCGGTCGACTTCAATAATTTCGTCTCTGTGACGGCAGGTCACACGCTCTGCTATGATGCAGCCGTTTTCGTCCAGCGGCTCTGTTGCCTGAGCTACTATAAACTCATCCTCAACATCAGCTGTCATATATTCAACTTCTTCGGATACATAGCAGTCTCCGTTTCTGACTGCTCTGAACGGTGTCTCCAAAAAGCCGTATTTGTTGACTCTGGCATAGGTTGCAAGATAGCTAATTAGTCCGATGTTGGGACCTTCCGGTGTCTCTATGGGGCACATACGACCGTAGTGGCTGTAGTGTACGTCACGGACATCGAAGTTGGCACGCTCTCTTGAGAGACCGCCGGGTCCGAGTGCAGACAGTCTGCGCTTGTGTGTGAGCTCTGCTAAGGGGTTTGTCTGATCCATAAACTGAGACAGCGGTGATGAACCGAAAAACTCTTTAATAGCAGCTGTTACGGGTCTTATATTGATAAGGCTCTGAGGAGTGACTATATCGAGATCCTGCAAGGTCATGCGCTCGCGGATAACTCTCTCCATTCTGGAAAAGCCGATTCTAAACTGGTTTTGAAGCAGCTCACCCACGCTTCTGACGCGGCGGTTTCCAAGATGATCTATATCGTCACGTGTGCCTATTCCGTAGGCAAGGCAGCAGAGATAATTTACTGTTGAGAAAATATCATCTACTGTCACATGCATCGGGATTAGTGTCTCTAAGTTGTCTTTTATTGCTCTTTTTAGTTCTTCGCCCGAGCCATGCTGCTCTAATAATCCGCGAAGGACAATGTAGTGCACCTTTTCGTCTATTCCGAGATCTGCAGGGTCAAAATCAATAAATCTGTCTATCTTAACCATTCCGTTAGAGAAAACTCTGACGGGTTTATCGGCTGTTTGGATAAATACCTGCAAGACTCCGCAATCCTCTATTGCTTCTGCCTTTTCGCGAGTTAAAACCTCACCGGCATCAGCGATAACTTCGCCTGTCAGCGGATCTGCGACGGGAGAAGCCAGTGCGTGACCGGTTATTCTTCTGGCTAGGGCAAGCTTTTTGTTGAGCTTATAGCGACCTACCTTGAACAGATCGTATCTTGCTCTTTCGAAAAACATGCCGTCAAACAGTGTCTCGGCGCTCTCGATAGTCGGAGGATCGCCGGGGCGCATTTTCTTATAAAGCTCAAGCAAGGCTTCCTCGCGGGAAAGATCTGCTTCTTTTTCTAAGGCTGCAACAATGCGCACATCCTCGCTGAACACCTCTTTGAGCTGCTCGGCTGTTGTGCAGCCTGCTGCCGGGTGGTCTAGGCAGGATAGCCATGTATGCGGGCGCTCGGGGTTATAGTTGCCTAAGGCTTTGAGCAGGAGTGTGACGGGCATCTTGCGGTTTTTGTCTATGCGGACATAGAGCACATCGTTTGCATCCGTCTCATACTCAAGCCATGCACCGTGATAAGGAATCAGGGTGGCACTGTAGATGGAGTTGTAGTTTTTGTCGGTGTTTACATCGTAGTAAGCTCCGGGGGAGCGAACTATTTGAGAGACAACAACACGCTCGGCACCGTTAATGATAAAGGTACCGCCCTTGGTCATGAGCGGGAAATCGCCCATAAAGACCTCTTGCTCCTTAATCTCTTCCGTTTCCTTGTTGCGCAGACGAACGCTTACCCTAAGGGGAGCTGCGTAGGTTGTTTCCCTTGTCTTGCACTCCTCTTCGGTGTACTTGGGATGCTCGTCCATTTTGTAGTCGATGAAGCTAAGCTCCAGGTTGCCTGAAAAGTCTGTTACGGTGTCGACATCTTTGAACACCTCGCGCAGGCCCTCTTCCAGAAACAGCTTGTATGAG
Source organism: Oscillospiraceae bacterium (assembly GCA_012513005.1). Classification (GTDB taxonomy): domain Bacteria; phylum Bacillota; class Clostridia; order Oscillospirales; family Oscillospiraceae; genus Scatomorpha. The sequence continues at coordinate 4,328 of JAAZCZ010000051.1, forward strand.
CGTTTCTGAATCTCGAGTAAATTCAGCATTTCCTGAATTTCCGTTCCCCTCGCATAGGTCTTTCTGATAGTCTTGCCGCAGCTAATGTCTCTTGGCATCAATGCACACTCCTTGTTTTGGTATCTCGGAACACCCGGGTGGGTTGGTAGTTTTTGACCACAACATATTGCTTTTACTTGGAATTCTGCTACAATAAAACTGAACTTGGGGTGGTATGCCGTGTCGCAAAAATTACGTAAAGCACTGGATTATATCACGCGTTACATATATGTGTCAAGAAACAATTTGTTAATTATTCGGCGGGACTGTCTCCCGTCCTTTTTTATTTGGAGATATAACGGATTTTGGAGGAATTTATGCAAATCGCTGTTGTCCTGATTTTTATGGCTGTTGCGGGGCTTGCACTTGCCATTGCTTTTCATTCCGGATATATAAAAAATAAGACGCAGGCGATTGTTGCTGTTTTGGGTATCGTCTGCGCTTTTGGGCTGCGCTTTATTATGATGAATCATGTGACTTTGGATTACACCGATTTTTTGAGTCGCTGGCTTTTACATTTTAGAGAAAACGGCGGTTTTTTGGCTATTCCTACATACCGGGGTAACTACAATGTTCCCTATATTTATTTTCTCTCGCTTATATCCGGCTCGAATTTATACGGGCTGCATTTAATCAAGCTCTTTTCGATTTTCTTTGATGTCATTTTAGCTTGGGGCTGCGCCTTGACTGTCGGGCTTTTTAAGAAATCTCCCGCTTACGGGCTGGCTACCTTCCTTTCGGTCTTGCTTTTGCCCACCGTTATACTAAACGGGGCTGCCTGGGGGCAGTGCGACAGTGTTTATGTTGCTTTTGCTGTTTTTTCCGTTTATTTTGCACTTTCTAAAAGACCTGAGCTGTCTGTCGCCTTTATTGCTCTTTCGTTTGCCTTTAAGCTTCAGGCTGTTTTTATTATGCCTGTTTTTGCCGTTTTTCTCTTTACCGGCAGAATAAAATTTAGGCATATATTTATTTTCCCGGCAACTTACTTATTATTGGTTTTGCCGGCTGTTTTGCTCGGAAAACCTCTGATTGACACTATCACCTTGTATTTTACCCAGCTTGATACTGTGGGCGGCGGATATAACTACAACTCCCCCTCCGTTTTCGCGTTTTTCAGGGGTCCTGCAGTGCAGGCTGTTTCATTTTTGTTTATACTCATTTGCGCAAATTTAACTGCCTTGGTTATTTATTTAGCCTCTAAAAACGGCAAAAAAACTTCGGATCTTACTCTGCTCACGGCAGCTGCTCTTTTTTCTGTTTTAGTGCCCTTTATTCTGCCGCACATGCACGACAGGTATTTTTTTCCGGCTGATATAATGACCTTAATCTATGCCTTTGTCTTGCCTGAGTTTTTTGCGCTGCCTGTGCTATCTCAGTTTGCATCCCTGCTCGGCTATCATGCATACTTAAAGCGAAGGTATTTCCTGCCCATGCACTACGGGGCTTTTATCCTTGTTTTTGTTATCGCATCTCTATTTGTATCCCTTTGTTTTATGAGCAGAGCAGACCGTTTGAGCTACCTGTTTTCTCTGGGAGAAGATGGCGATCTTAGCGGTAGCGAAAGTCGCCCCGTTGCCGCTGCTGCATCTGACACTGATACGCAGGTTTAAGAGAATAGTAATAGAATTGGGCAAAGGCTTATATTTTGACTTAAAACTATTGACAAGTGCTTTGTTTCTGTTATAATTGCTTTTGCGCTTTATCCGGCTTTTATGCGAGAGTGCTGGAACCGGTAGACAGGCAGGCTTGAGGTGCCTGTGTCTTTTTTCAGGCGTGTGGGTTCAAGTCCCATCTCTCGCACCA
>JAAZCZ010000052.1 GCA_012513005.1 Oscillospiraceae bacterium
TCGCCCACCATAGATATAACAAAGTTTCTCGGAGTCGGCTCGGGAGTCGGAGATGGTGTCGGCTCCGGTGTGGGTGATGGTGTGGCGGTAGGTATGGGCGAAGCTGATATAATAACTGTCGGCTCAGGTGTTTGGGCACGCACAAAAGCCTCCCCCAGACCCGTGAAACGAAGACCAAGGAGGGCAATTAATAAAACAGCAAAGGCTGTCAGTGCAATTATTGGGAGTATATTTTTCTTTTTCATAACAAAACGAGTATATATAGAACGAAGCCTAAAAGCAAGCTGTGAAGGTGAATTTCTGTATTAAAAAACAAATATCAAAGGTCAAAGCTTTTTTCGCAGACTGACTCTAAATACTCGATTTGCGGCGAAATACATGCGCTCGAGGTGCCGCCGGGTGAATTTCTTTTATTAACGCAGGCAGCAGCTGAGATTTTCTGATACAAGTCAGCCTCAAAAAGCTCGGAAAATTTCTTATACTCAATAAGTGGCAAATCCTCTAAAGCTGTGCCCATGCTGCTGCAAAGGTCAACGATTTTACCGGTCAGTGCATAGGCACTGCGAAACGGCATACCCTTGTTGCAAAGATAATCCGCAACATCGGTGGCGTTTAGAAATCCTTCCTTTGTAGCGTTTAGCATTTTATCTGCATTGGGGCGAATTTCATTTAACATCGGGATAAAGACGGTAAGACATTTTTTAACCGTGTCAAAGGCGTCAAAAACGCTGTCTTTATCCTCCTGCATATCTTTATTATACGCAAGGGGGAGGGCTTTTAGCATTGTGAGCAGAGCTATGAGCGAGCCGTAGACCCTGCCTGTTTTGCCCCTTATAAGTTCAGCAATATCGGGGTTTTTCTTCTGCGGCATAATAGATGAGCCTGTTGTGTAGGCATCAGACAGCGAGATAAAACTAAATTCCGATGTTGCCCAGATAATTATTTCCTCCGAAAAGCGGGAGAGGTGAGTCATAATTAAAGAGAGAGCAGATGTTAGCTCAACGCAAAAATCCCTGTCTGAAACAGCGTCTATGCTGTTTAAAAATGGGGAAGAAAAACCGAGTGCCGAGGCGGTAGCGGCAGGGTTTATAGGATGCGCAGTTCCTGCTAGGGCGCAGGCACCCAAGGGTGAAATGTTCATTCGGGCTACAGCGTCTTTTAGCCTGCCTAAATCTCTTGCAAACATCATGCCGTAAGCCAGCAGGTGCTGGGCAAAAGTTATAGGCTGCGCTCTTTGCATATGCGTATAGCCGGGCATAATTATATCTTTACTTGAAACTGCCTTTTTAGCGATAGCCTCGATTAAGTCGGATAGCAGGTTTATTATTTCATCTGTCTCATCTTTTAAATATAGCTTAAACGAGGTTGCAACTTGGTCGTTTCGGCTTCTTGCAGTGTGCAGCTTGCGCCCTGAATCTCCCAGCCTAATAGTCAGCTCGTTTTCAACAAAGCTGTGTATATCCTCAGCATCGGTGGATATTATTAGCTCTCCGTTTTCTATTTCTCGGCAGATTTTTTTAAGGCAGTCTGTTATCAAAGCTTTCTCATCAGAAGAAATTATCCCGCAGTCAGAGAGCATTTCGGCATGGGCAATGCTGCCACGAATATCCTGCTTAAATAAGCGAGAATCCGTTTTTATTGATGAGTTAAATTCCTCGGCAAGTATGCTTTTTGCGTCCTTTGCCCTGCCTTCCCATAGCTTTTTCATACAAGCCTCCTATTTGCAGCCTATGTTCATTTTTGCCTGAACCCTGTCGGGCAGCCCGTATATGCTGATGAATCCGGCTGCATCCTTGTGGTCAAAATCCTCATCCTCACCAAAGGTTGCTAAATCCTCGGAATATAGCGAGTAGCTGCTTTTTACTCCGGCTTTAATGATATTGCCCTTATATAATTTGAGCGTCACCGTGCCGCTGACATTCTCCTGAGTCTTGTCGAAAAAGCAGGATAAAGACTCCCTAAGCAGCCCAAACCACTTGCCGTTATAGACTAAATCAGCAAAGCAGATGGCAAGCTCCTGCTTTTTACGCATCGTGAGCTTATCTAAGCACACAGTCTCCAAATACTCATGGGCAAAGTATAAAATATCGCCGCCGGGGTTTTCGTAAACGCCGCGGCACTTCATGCCGATTAGCCTGTTTTCTATTAAATCTAATATGCCGATTCCGTTAGCTCCGCCGATTTCGTTGAGCTTTAATATTATATCCAAGGGGCTCATATTCTCCCCGTCAAGCGAAACTGGAACGCCCTTTTCAAAACCTATTGTGATATATGTGGGCTTATCCGGAGCCTTCATGGGAGAAACACACATCTCTAAAAAGTTTTCATTTTCATACTGCGGCTCGTTCTCGGCGTTTTCCAAATCCAGACCCTCATGCGATAGGTGCCAGAGATTTTTATCCTTGGAATAGTTAGTTTCCCTGTTTATTTTAAGCGGGATATTATGCGCCTCGGCATAGGCAATCTCATCCTCGCGGGATTTAAGCTCCCACTCCCGCCATGGGGCAATAATGGGAATATCCGGCAAAAAGTTTCTGATAGCCAGCTCAAACCTAACCTGATCATTGCCCTTGCCCGTGCAGCCGTGGCAGATAGCATCTGCATTCTCTAAAATTGCAATTTCAGCCAGCCGCTTGCCGATGAGTGGTCTTGCTAAAGCCGTTCCCAATATATATCCCTCATACTTAGCCCCCGCCTTTAAGGCAGGTAAAATATAATCCGAAACAAACGCCTCGCTTAAATCCTCCATATATAATTTTGACACACCGGATTTTTTAGCCCGCTCGGGCAAATCCTCAGCCTCACTAACCTGACCCAAATTCCCGAACACAGCAATAACCTCACAGCCGGGATAGTTTTCCTTGAGCCAGGGAATAATAACGGAGGTGTCTAAGCCCCCCGAATAAGCAAGCACAATCTTTTTAATACTTGACCTCTCCATTTGAATATCCTTCCGCATATATTGAATAATATGCACAAATATTAGTACATAACGAATAATTATGCAATAGCAAAATGAAAATTCTATATTGTGCAAGACTATATGGCAAATAAAGAGGTTAAACTATGCAAAACATACAGATAAGTAAGAAAAACGAGATTATTTCTGCAGAAAATCAAAATATCCCCCGAGGCAATTATAGCTTTTGCCTCGGGGGATAAGTGCTTTATTAATATTAATTATCGATAAAATATACTCGCTTGAATTTTTGAAAAACTATTCACCGGGTTTAAGCCAATATATTTCGCAGCTCTCAGCTTCAATACATATTAGTGCCGTGCCTTCGTTTACTACTATATCCTCACTATTGCCAATCAGAGCCGAGCCTTTTTCTAGGCTAAGAGCGATAAGTTTTTCAAGCTCGCTTTGACTAAAGCCTGAGTTTTCGGAATATAGGTCTAAGACAAAAGACTTTTTATATCGGCTGCGGTTAATAACGCAGAGCAAAACCCCGTTTACGCAGGATTCTTTAAATACATCTTTATTATCGAAAGTTGCACGCAGTATTGCAATAACATCGGCATCGGGAGCTAAAATCGAAACAGCGCCTGTCTTTAGGCAGTCGTTGGCATTTCTGATTTCGCCCAAAAGCCTGTAATAATCGCTTAGCGGTCTTTTCCCCTCGGAAAACGCAGCCCTGCAAAAGGGATCTCGCATGCCGCCCATACCTATTTCATCTCCGTAGTATATGCAGGGCACACCGGGCAGACAGTAGCAAAGAGCGGCTGCCAGCTTTTGCATTCGCGCGCCGTGTGCATCCTGAACATCTGAAACAATAAAATGCGCCTGCTGCTCTCGTGTCAGCCCGTGTGGTGACATTTTAGAGGCAAGAGCTGTTCTTATCCTCTCTGTGTCGTGCGAGCCCAGCAGGTTCATGAGCGAATAATAAAAGGGCAGGGGGTAGTTTAGCCTCTGCTCTAATAGCACAGAAGATAAGCTAAATGCCGAGGCTCTGCCGCAGAGAAAGTCTATAACCGCATTTTTAAAGGGATAGTTCATAACCGAATCCAAGCTATAGCCCAAAGCGTAGTTTCGCCTTTTATTATAGGAGGTTTTGAGCACTGCATCCTCCCAAACCTCGCCTATAATTACGCTGTTCGTATTTTGCTCCTTTGCGCTTTTTCTGATAAGCTCCAAAACCTCGTCGGGCAGCTCGTCTGCAACATCAAGCCTCCAGCCAAAAGCCCCGCTTTTTAGCCATGTTTTTATAACAGAATTTTCACCACTGATAATGTATTCCTGCCAAGAGGGATTATTTTCATCTACCTCGGGCAGATTTTTGAAATTCCACCAGCTTTTATAATCATCTCGATTTTTGCCGAAGCAAAACCAGTCGCAATACGGAGAATCCTCTCCGCCGGAATAAGCACCAACACTTCCGTATCTGCTGTATTTATCAAAATAGATACTATCAGCCCCGGTGTGGGAAAAAACTCCGTCTAATATCAGCTTTATTCCGTAGTCGTCTGCGCTTTTGCAGAGACTGATAAAATCCTCATTGCTGCCCAAAACAGGGTCTATTTTATGATAATCACCGGTGTCATAGCGGTGGTTTGAGGCAGCTTCGAAAATTGGGTTTAAGTATATTACACCAATCCCGAGGCTTTTTAGATACGGGAGCTTTTCTATAATTCCTTTTAATGTTCCGCCGAAGAAATCAAGCGGGAAATAATAACCATCCTCGCAGTTTGGTTTCCAGCCAACGGCATCTTCCCAGTTTTCATGATACTTAATACTTCTGCCGGCTTTAGTATGCGCCTTTATACCTCTTTTGGCAGTGTCGCTTTCATCACGAGAAAACCTATCGGGGAAAATCTGATACATAACGCTTTTTCTAAACCAAGAGGGTGTTTCAAAATCGGGCTTATATACTGTGAGCCTAAAACCCTCGCCCCGACTGCCCAAAACTTCACCGTAATGCGGTCTTTTTGATGCCGAGAGCCAAAAAGTATTGCCGTCAATATTAAGCTTAAAAACATAAAAACAGGCAGAAGGCTCAGTCGGAGCCTCGAATTTAGCTGCCCATCTGCCGTTTTCATACTGCATATTGTGTGCTGCTTCAAAGCTGTCGCTATAGAAAATAAGCTCTGCTGCGGAGCAGATATTTTCTTTGTCTAAAACACAAAGCTGCACCCAAGCGCCGCAGCAAACAGCGCCAATGGGAAACCGGCAGCCTGCATAGGCTGTGTCGTGTATTATTTTAGCTGATAGTTCTTTTGTGCCAAAACTCATATATCAACAAACTTAGCGGGAGCAAGAGTATATATGCACCTGAGAGCACCTGCCCGCATTTCCTCACTACATATTATTTTTCCGCAAAGGGAAGCTGCCAGTAAAAGGCTATTAGCCTCGTTATCGGTGATTATTGAGCCCTCCGAAATCCGCAGCCAATCTCCCGGATTAAGATCCCAAAGCAGTTGACAGTGCTTTTCGTTTATTGCCCGAATAAGCTTTTCTGCCCTCGGCGATAGAGAAGCCAAACTGCCCAAAGCTATACCAGCAAAATCGCCCTGCGGCTTTAGCACAAAATTATCTGAGATAGTGGCTATCGCATTTTCCCAGGTATCTGAGCATTCGTCTAATAAAATCCGCAGTATTTCTGGAATAATTAGTGCATCATCTGCTTTTTGTATCACATACGGCAAAGTGATAGCTTTTGCTTTTTCGCCCTGCAGAGCATTAAATATATACCTTGCCGCAGCAGCTGCGTTAAAATATGAGACAGTCAAAAAGCCTGCACTGCCGCTATTTATACTCATAGCCAGCTCTCGGGATTTCTCTGTTTCCTGCCAGTCAGCCTTAACATCACAGCCCGAAGCATTGCCTGCCTTTGCAAGATAGCCGCTATTAGTTTTTTCGGCAAGTAGCATAAGCCTGCCCTCATAGCGAACTTTAAGCCCATGCTCGGTCCAAAGCTCGTGGGCAACGCCGCCAAAGCCTACCTCAACAGTATTATCTGCAATTTTATCAGCATCTTTTTTTATCATAGCATTTTAATATAGAGCCGTGCATAGTGCTCAGCACAGCGCAAAAAGTCAAAGTCTGTTTCCATAGCGCAGCGCAAAAGCTTATTAAATGCCGCCCTGTCATCTCTGTAAAGTCTAACAGCGGTGTAAACAGCCTCCTTCATCTCATGTGCATTGTAATTTGAAAATGAGAAGCCGTTACCCTCGCCCGTGTACTTATTATAGGGCATAACACTGTCTTTAAGCCCGCCTGTTTCGCGCACAATCGGAAGTGTGCCGTAGCGCATCGCAATCATCTGCGAAAGCCCGCAGGGCTCAAAAAGAGAAGGCATTAAAAGCAAATCAGCTCCGGCATAAACCTTGTGACTCAGGCTCTCGTCGTAGCCGATATAAGCGCAGAGCCTGCCACGATGCCGCGCTTCCGCTTCGCGCATGAAGTCCTCATATCTGCGATCTCCCGTGCCGAGTAGCACAAAGCAGATATCAAAGCCCATCATCTCATCTAATACTCTTGTAACAATGTCAAAGCCCTTTTGCCCCGTCATTCTCGTTACCATTGCAATAAGCGGAGTGTCGGGGGGAGCTTTTAGCCCCAAGTCAAACATTAAGCTCTCCTTGCACTTAGCTTTTCCCGATAGTCTGCCCTTGTGGTAGTTTGTGTGTATAAGCGGGTCTGTATATGGGTTAAATACACTGCTGTCAATGCCGTTTAGTATGCCGGATAGCTCATGCCGTCTGGCAGATAAAATTCCTTCCAGCCCCTCGCCAAAAAACGGCACGCAGATTTCATCGGCATAGGAGGGGCTAACTGTGTTAATGGCATCGGCAAATACACAGCCTGCCTTCAAAAAAGACCCGGCGCCGTGCAGCTCAATAAATTCGGGTGTGAAATACATGTCAGAAATACCGAAATGCTCAGAAAAAAACGAAAGATCATACCTGCCCTGAAATGCTATATTGTGTATTGTGAGCAGAGTCTTAATATGCCTAAGATGTGCATAATCAGGGTCAGTTTTAATGAGCATGGGCAACATAGCCGCCTGCCAGTCATTGCAGTGCAGAATATCGGGCGAAAACCCGAGATTGGAAATTGCATTTAATACCGCAAGATTAAAATACGCATACTGCTCACCCTCGGCAACAGAGCCTAAGTACATTCTGTCTCCGAAGTAAAAGTCGTTTTCTACAAGATAAATAATAACGCCGTCAAGCTCGAGCTTTAATATTCCGACATACTGCGATCTCCAGCCGAGATTAATCGAAAAGCTGAACATAAACTCGGTTTTATTGCCGTATCTTTCTTTGACAACTCGGTGATACGGGGTGATTACACGGGCATCAAAGCCGAGGGCAGCTAAGTTTTTAGGCAGAGCGCCAACAACATCGGCAAGCCCGCCTGATTTGGAAATAGGTGCACACTCCGAGGAGACAATCAGAATATCAGGAGCATCAGCCCTGCTTTTTTCTTTGAGTAAATTTTTAAATTCGCGCTTCATTCGGCACCTCCTTATGAGTGACAAAAACGCTGTTAGAATCATTTTGAAGCTCTAATTCGGGGTCTAAATCGTAGTTAAACCACACAGCAGCCATAGGCGGCAATGTTATTTTAGCTGAATATTTGTGGTTTAAAAATGGGTTAAAGTCGCTTACTATCGGAGCTTTATTGCAAACTCCCGTGCCGCCGTAGATAGCGGAGTCAGAATTTAGTATCTCGGTAAGTATGCCCTTCTCGGGTAGACCGATTACGAAGTTTTCATATTTAACAGGTGTAAAATTAAAAGCACAAACCATCTGCTTATCCTCATAGCAGCGCATAAAGGCAACAGAGCTTCTCTGGGCGTCGTCAACATTCAGCCACAAAAATCCGTCCCAAGAGCAGTCAGCGCCCCAGAGCGCTTCGGAATCCTTATAAATCTCATTTAGCTTTTTAACAAAGCTTTGCATCTCAGAGTGCCTCGGGTATTTGAGCAAAAACCAGTCAAGCTCTTTTTTGTTGTCCCACTCGATAAACTGCCCGAACTCAGAGCCCATAAACATTAGCTTCTTGCCCGGGTGAGAAAAGGTGTAGGCAAAAAGCAGTCGCAGTGACGAAAACTGCGTGTCATAGTTGCCCCACATCTTGCTCAGCATAGACATTTTGCCGTGCACGACCTCATCATGCGAAAAGGGAAGAATATAATTTTCAGAAAAGGCATAGACCATAGAAAATGTGAGCTTATCGTGATTTTTTGACCTGAAATAGGGGTCTAGTGCCATATATTTAAGTGTGTCGTGCATAAAGCCCATATCCCACTTAAACATGAACCCAAGCCCGCCATGCTCCGGCGGTCTTGTAACAAGCGGAAATGCGGTAGCTTCCTCAGCTGCTGTTATTGCGCCCGGATAAGCCGATAAAACTGTTTTGTTAAGCAGCCGCAGAAAGTCAACAGCGCCTAAATTAATATTCCCGCCCTGACTGTTTTTTGTCCACTGCCCGTCTTTTCTGCCGTAATCCAAATACAGCATAGATGAAACAGCGTCAACTCTTATGCCGTCTATATGATAAAAATCAAAGAAAAACATTGCAGACGAGATTAAAAAGCTCTTTACCTGCGGCTTTTCATAGTCAAAAATAAGTGTGCCCCACTCCGGATGCTCTGCCATACGCTTTTCGGAAAGCTCATAAAGAGCAGTGCCGTCAAAAAGCCTCAGCCCATGCTCATCTTTTGGGAAATGTGCCGGCACCCAGTCTAAAAGAACACCTATTCCCGCCTTGTGCAGGTGCGACACAAAATACATAAAATCCTGCGGCGTGCCGTAGCGGCTTGTGGGCGCAAAGTATCCCGTCACCTGATACCCCCAAGAGCCCTCAAAGGGATACTCTGTAACGGGCAGAAGCTCAACATGTGTGTAGCCCATCATAGTGCAGTAATCGGCAACAGGCTCTGCCAGCTTTTTATAATTCGGAAACACCTCATCATCAGATACCCGCCAGGAGCCTAAGTGCATCTCATATATAGAAACAGGGGATTTTAGAATATCTCTCTTGGGGCGACTTTGCATATACTCATCGTCATCCCAGGAAAAGCCTGTAATATCCCAGATTTTCGAGCCGGTTGCAGGACCTGTTTCGGCATGAAAAGCAAAGGGATCAGCCTTTAATACCTCCGTGCCGTTTTGGCAGACTACGCAGTATTTATAAATATCCCCGTTTTTAGCCCCGGAAACAAAGCCGAGCCAAACCCCGTCGGGGCGTTTTTGCATGGGATTTGCATTTTTGTCCCAGCCGTTAAAGTCTCCCACAATGCAAACGGAGACGGCATTCGGAGCCCAGAGCATAAAGCGATGCATATTAATTTCGGGCAGGAAGTGGCAGCCAAAGCTAAGATAAGCTCGCCTTGCTTTTCCGGTATTAAAAAGCCAAATATCGTCCTTACACACATGCTCAGTATAAAAAGCCTCAGTATTCATAGCTACCTCCGATTGTGTTACACATATTATATATAATATTATGTTTTTATCAAAGGATTTTTTACAAACTGTAGTTTTGACAGCTATGGCAGACTGTTATATACTATTCTAATAATTAATTATAATAAAGCATTAAAGACGAACGGAAGTGACAGAAAATGACGGAAAGCAAGCAGACATTTATGAATTTGGATTTGGTATTAAAGCTCAAAGACAAATTTCCGACCCCGTATCACATATACGACGAAAAGGGGATCATAGAAAACGTGCGAAAGCTTAACAAGGCGTTTTCGTGGAACCCGGGATTCAGAGAGTATTTTGCAGTAAAAGCTACTCCGAATCCGCATATAATGAAGCTGCTTGCCAAAGAGGGCTGCGGCATGGACTGCTCCTCTCTAACAGAGCTGATGCTCAGCGAAAAATGCGGAATTAAAGGCGAGCATATTATGTTCTCGTCAAATAACACCCCGGCAGAGGACTTTGTAAAGGCTGCCGAGTTAGGCGCAATTATTAACTTTGACGATATAACTCACATAGACTTTTTTGAAAAAAATGTGGGCTATATTCCGGAGACTGTCTCCTGCCGCTATAATCCGGGCGGATACTTTGAAATTTCAAACGCAATTATGGACTCACCGGGAGATGCAAAGTACGGCATGACCCAACCCCAGATTTGCCAGGCTTTCCGCATACTCAAGGAAAAGGGCGCAAAACTATTCGGCATCCACGCATTTTTAGCATCAAACACAATGACAGACGACTATTATCCCGTGCTCGCAGGTCAGCTTTTCAGGCTGGCAGTCTCACTAAAAGAGGAGACAGGCTGCAAAATTGGCTTTATTAACCTTTCGGGAGGCATAGGCATACCCTACAGACCGGACGGCAGAGAGGCAGATATACTCGCAATAGGTGAGAGCGTTCGCCGTGTGTATGAGCAGATACTTGTGCCGGCAGGTATGGGAGATGTGGCAATTTATACCGAGCTCGGCAGATTTGTGCTGGGACCCTACGGAAACTTAATCACAAAGGCAATTCACCAAAAGCACATACACAAAAACTACATAGGTGTCGATGCCTGCGCCTGCAATCTGATGCGACCTGCCATGTATGGGGCGTATCACCACATCACGGTACTGGGAAAGGAAAACTTGCCCTGTGATCACATGTACGACATAGCAGGCGGGCTCTGCGAGAATAATGATAAATTCGCAGTAGACAGATGGCTGCCTGCCATAACAGTCGGCGACTATCTGGCAATACACGATACAGGCGCCCACGGTCACGCCATGGGCTACAACTACAACGGAAAGCTGCGCAGCGCAGAGCTTTTGCTGCGTGAAAACGGAGATGTAATTCAGATTAGAAGAGCCGAAACACCCGAGGATTATTTTGCAACCCTTGATTTTGATAAGCTGTAAAAAGGAGAGTATTATGGAACTATCCGAAATTCTAAAACGCTGTGACCACACACTTTTGGCACCTACATGCACGGCAGAGGAAATCAAAACCCTCTGTGACGAGGCAATCGAATACTCCTGTGCCAGTGTGTGCATCCCGCCCTGCCATGTGGCAGGAGCCAAGAGATATGTCGGCAACAAAATGAAAATTTGCACAGTTATAGGCTTTCCCAACGGCTATATGAAGCCCGAGGTAAAGGCAACGGAGACTGCCATGGCAGTAGTAGACGGCGCCGATGAAATCGACATGGTGATAAACCTCTCCATGCTCAAAGACGGCTGCTACGGCGATGTTGCAGACGATATTAAGGCAGTTAGAAAAGCCTGCCGCGGCAAAATACTAAAAGTAATAATCGAAACCTGTCTTCTAACAGAGGAAGAAAAAATAATGCTCTGCGAAATCGTTTCAGAATCAGGCGCAGACTATATTAAAACAAGCACCGGGTTTTCAAAAGGCGGGGCAACAAGAGATGATGTTGCGCTACTTCGCGAGCACAGCGCAGAGCATATAAAGGTCAAAGCCGCAGGCGGCATAAAGAGCATAGAGGATGCACAGGATTTTATAGCTTTGGGTGCCGACAGACTCGGCACCAGCAGACTTGTTAAGATAGCACAGCAACTAAAAGCCCAAGAATCCAAGCTTTATGAAGGCTCCCCCGAAGAATCAGACGCAGATAAAGAAAACAGCGTATATTAAATTAGGCACAGCTGCTGTTTTACACTAAAATCAAAAAAATATAATATGCGTATTATACCCGCTTAGGTATAGTACGCATATTTTTGCAATATTTCATACCCGATAGGGCATAAAACGACTTTTTAGGCTGATAATAAACTTAGTATTTATTATGCTTTTACCTTTCGGTATTTTAGCCTGCACACATCGTCACCCTTGGCAATTGCCATTGGCAGATTAAGTTCACTGTCAAACTGCTTGCCGATTCCATGGTCTCCGCACATGGCAATATCGCACAAAAGAGCAATCTCCTCGTCGCTGCAACCTGCTTTTTGCCACGCCTTAACTAAAGGGCAGTAGTGAAAATCAATATAAAGCGCGTCGTCAGTAGATTTTTTTATTTCCATTTCAAAAACCCACTGCGCCGCCTTTGAAAAAAGAGTTTTGCGCAGACCCTTAAGGCTTTTTGTCTTGCCCTTTTTAACTAAATTATCACCATGAGAAAGCCCGCAGCGAGTGATTGCGGCAGAGCCAAACTCCCAAGGGTCAAGCCCACGCTTTTTAGCCTCATCGCAAAGCAGATAGAGCCAAAGTGCACGATGCTCAAGCTGCTCACGAACAGCGACGATAAGCTTATTTTTAAGTTTAGCTTCATTTTTTACTCTGCTCATAGAATTACCCTCCGATTAATTTAGTCTATGAAGCTATTCTATAATATTTATGCCAAAACTTCAAAGCTATGAAAATAAAATGAAAAAAATCTCAAAAAACCCGGCTTATCAGGCAAATTTATCAGAAAAACCTGCAAAATTCCCTTGACATATACGCCCTATGCTGATAAACTCAATGGGCTGAAAACAAAGAAGAAAGGCGTCCGCCCTTCTCACCCGGCCGCAAAAAGCGAGTCAGGGTCAATACACAGCGGTCCTTTGTGGGCCATAGCTGGTTTTGTGCGCGGGTGTCATAGGCATCCGCGTTTTTGTACGCATAGAGCTATAAAATCAGGAGGTGTTTTTAATAGCTAATACAGAACATCGTATAAATGAGGATATTACCGACAAAGAAGTCCGCCTCATTTCGGACAGCGGCGAGCAGCTCGGAATAGTTTCTTCCGAGGAGGCAATGAGAATTGCCGTAGAGCGGGACATGGATCTTGTGATGATTGCCCCCGACTCCAAACCGCCGGTCTGCAAAATCATGAACTACGGCAAGTATAAGTTTGAGCAGGCAAAGCGCGAAAAGGAAGCACGCAAGAATCAGCGCATTGTTGATGTCAAGGAGATTAGAATGTCTCCCGGCATAGGCGAAAACGACTTTCTTGTCAAGCTCAAAAACGGTCAAAGGTTCTTAAACGACGGAGACAGACTAAAAGTCACAATCCGTTTCCGCGGCCGCGAGATGGCTCACACCGAAATTGGTGAGAAGCGCCTTCGCGACTTTGCGGACAGGTGTGCAGAGATTTCAACACTCGACAAACCGCCCAAGCTAGAGGGCAGGCACATGTCGATTTTCCTCTCACCCAGACCGCAAACTCCCGCTAAGAAAGCCGGGAAACCTAAAAAAGAGATTTTCGCCGAAGAATAAAAAGGCGATAATCCATATGAAGTCACAGTTGGAAGGAGTTACATAAAATGCCGAAACTAAAGACGCACAGCGGCGCTAAGAAAAGATTCAGACTCACAAAGAGCGGTAAGGTTAAGCGTGCTCATGCATATAAGTCCCACCTTGCCACAGGCCACGGCAAGAACACAAAACGCAAGAGGGGCCTGCGCCAGGGCACATATGCAGACGAGACAAATGTCGCTGCAGTAAAGCGCATGATCCCGTATAAATAAGGAGGACGCAGGAAATGGCAAGAATTAAAGCCGCGACAACAACGCGCAACAGAAGAAAGAAAATGCTTGGCTTAGCCAAGGGATATTGGGGCAGCAAGTCCCGCCACTTTAAGATGGCAAAGCAGCAGGTAATGAAGTCCGGCTCCTACGCATACGCAAGTCGCAAGAGAAAAAAGAGAGACTTCCGTCGCCTTTGGATTACCCGTATTTCCGCAGCCTGCAAGCTTAACGATATTAACTATTCAAACTTTATGCACGGCCTCAGAGTCGCCGGAATCGAGCTTAACCGCAAGATGCTCTCCGAGACAGCAATCCACGATGCCGCAGCATTCACAGAGCTCTGCAACAAGGCAAAAGCAGCCCTGTAAGTAAATATTAATATTATTAAAAAGCTGAGTTACATTATTAGTAGCTCAGCTTTTTTATTTTAATTGCAAGCAGCAGAAGCTGCATAGGCAAAATAAAATCGAGACAACTTTAGAGTTGTCTCGATTTTTATATATTCACAGCTTTCGGCAAGATTAGTTTCGGATAATGGGGATTTATCGGTGTAGGGGGGGGAACTGTATCTATATTAAAGCGTTGCGAAAGCCTGTGACCAAAGGGAGTTAGGCGGCGCTGGGGCAGCAATCGAAGCCGAGCACTTCGCCGTTTTTGGCGTCTACATAGCAGCAATAATCCATATAATCGGTGTTAAAGTCGAGCCTGTAGATTTTCTCGTCGCCTGTGGTGCTGATCTTCTGGTAATTGAATTCTGCGTTTTTTACATTCGCCTCATCAAGGGCTATTGTGCGTGCCTGCATGGGGCTTATATACAAATTGTTGTTTTTCATTTTTGTTATCTCCTTTTGTTTTGATGGTCTAAGTATAAAACGGGTATATAAAATGGGTGTAAAGTGAATATAAACTATTCATAAACTCTGCATTTTTCTTGATTTTGCTATTTATTTGACAATTATATGTGGTATTATGAGTGCAGAGGTTTTTATCCGGAGGTTTACTCATGACTATAAAAAAACGACTTGCCGTATCTAATATATTAATGATAGCAGTGCCGATTGCGACAACGCTGCTCATTACTGCGAGCTTTCTTTTTATTATATGGTACGATATAAAAAACAGCGCCGGTCTCGGCTTTGACGACAGCCGTGAATTTAACAGAGCAAGTACCGCAGCTGCATTTATGGTGGAAACGGCACTATACGAGCCGGGTCCGGAAAGGCAGAAGGAAGAGCTAAAGGAGCTGCACGACTTTTTAAACCGGCAGTCCATGTCACTTTTGGTCAGGGCAAACGGAGCTGACTTCTATGTTTACGGAGACGCCTCAAAAACAGATGAGGATACTCAGCTTGAAGAAGCTGCCTTAGCTCTCGGCAGCAAGGCAACAGTCTCGCTGGGAGACCGCAATCTGCACATGAAATCCCTTAGCATAGGCGATGTCAAATACAATATTTTTTTGTTCCACACCGGGGCAGGCGCATCATATGCAAGGCTACAAAACACACTTGCAAGCACTGCTGTTGTAATAATTGCGACTATTTTCCTAACAGTCTTTTTCACAAACAGGTTTTTAACAAGATTTATATTCAAAAAAATATCAGAGCCACTGGATCTCCTCGCTCTCGGTGTTATGCAGATTAGCGAGGGCAACCTAAATTACCGCCTTGAATACAAAAACGCAGATGAGTTTCTTCCGGTTTTCGAGGATTTTAACGACATGGCGCGCAGACTTTCCGAATCGGTTGAACGCTCAAGGCGAGACGAGGAGAGTCGAAAGCTGCTGATGGCAGGCATATCACACGACCTAAGATCCCCCTTAACATCAATTCAGGCATATGTTGAAGGACTTTTAGACGGTGTGGCAACAACACCCGCAGCACAGAAAAAATATTTAGGAATAATAAAAAACAAGTCCGAAGAATTAGAGCGCATGGTTTCAAGAATAATCGAATATTCAAGAACAGACTTAGACGAAGGTCCGGGAAACGCTGTTTTGGTGCGACTTGATGAGTGCATTGCAGCCGAAGTTGACGAAAATGCCGGAGACTACGGCTCAAGGGGGCTTGTTATTGTAGCCGAGCTAGAGAGCTTCACAGCATCTGCAGACCCCGAGGAAATTCGCAGGCTGATTACAAACATAGCGGATAACAGCCTAAAATATAAAAACAAGGACTGCGGAATGCTGAGAATCAGCTTAGAGGATTTGGGCTATCAAGGCAGACTCACATTCACAGACGACGGACCGGGTGTCAGCGAGGACGCACTTTCAAAAATATTCGATGAGTTTTACAGAACAGATACATCAAGGACCGACAGAACAAAGGGCAGCGGCTTAGGGCTTGCACTTGTAAAGAAAACAGTGAGCAGAATGGGCGGCACAGTCAGAGCCGAGAATGCCGAGGGCGAGGGTCTTTCGATAATAATAGAGCTTCCGAAAGGAGATACGGGCGATGTCACGAATACTGGTGATTGAGGACGACAGAGATATAGCAGAGATTGAGCGAGACTATCTGGAAATCGAAGGCTATACAGTGGAAATTGAGCAAAACGGGGAAGAGGGACTTAAAAAAGCTCTCAGCGGCAGCTACGACCTAATCCTGCTTGACCTCATGCTCCCTGGGATAGACGGCTTTCAAATCTGCCGTAAGCTGCGGGAAAAGCTCGAAATTCCTATTATAATGGTAACAGCCAGACGCGAGGATATAGACAAAATTAGAGGTCTCGGTCTGGGCGCCGATGACTATGTGGAAAAGCCGTTTTCACCCGGTGTATTAATTGCGAGGGTCAAGTCGCACCTGTCAAGATACAAAAGACTCACAGGCGCTGAAGGTCCAAAGAGCGAAATCTGCCTCGGCGGTATAAAGCTAAACACCGAGACACACAGAGTCTATGTTGACGATGTGGAAATTGAGCTTAAAAACAAGGAGTTTGAGCTGCTATTATTCCTCATGATAAATGTGGACATTGTCTTTAACAGAGAGCAGCTCTATGAGCGGATTTGGGGGCTGGAAGCAATGGGCGATAACGCAACGGTTGTCGTGCATATAAACAGACTCAGAGAAAAAATAGAAAAAGACCCCTCTTCACCAAGGTATATAGAAACAGTCTGGGGAGCAGGCTACAGATTTAAGGCATAAAATTAGTTTATTAATCAAATCAAAATGAGCAAAGCTGTAAAAAGCCTTGCTCTTTTCTATATTAATATTATTTATTTAATAAGTAATACTATTTCCCCACACAAAACCTCGAGAAAATCCCGTGGGTAATATCCTCACTGACAGCTCTGCCGCTAAGCTCCGCTAAAATATTCATAGCGGTTTCAGCTTCGGTCAAAACAGCGTCGGGCGGCATGCCTGATATAAGCGCCTCATAAGCAGCCGAAATGCTCTCGTGAGCGCGGCGCACAACCTCTGCCTGCCTTGCGTTTGTGAGAATCTCACCCGCCGGCACAGTGGGCAGGGGGTAGAGCCTTGAGATACAGGCAGAAAGATCAAAAAGCCCATCGCCCGAAGCTGCGCTCATAGATAAGATTTCTCCCTTAAAATCTTTTAGCATATGAGGGAATATAACCTGCTCTAAGTCACTTTTATTAATTACTGCAATTGAAGCTTTTGCCGCATCTGCAAGCTTTAGTGCCTCAAAATCCTCGGCAGATAGTTTAGATGCTCCGTCTAAAACAACAATAACAAGATCGGCAGAGGAGGCAGCCGAAACAGCGCGCATAACACCCAGCTTCTCAACAGTATCGTCAGCATCTCTTATTCCGGCTGTGTCGCAGAGCCTGAGCAGCACTCCGCCGAGGTTTATTTTTTCCTCAACAGTGTCTCTTGTCGTGCCGGGAATATCAGTCACAATTGCCCGCTCATAGCCGAGCAGCAAGTTTAAGAGCGATGACTTTCCCGCGTTCGGTCTGCCTATGATGGCAGTGTATATGCCCTCTTTTAACACTCTGCCGCGTTCATAGCCGGAAAGAAGCCTATAAAGCTCATCTGCCGCATTTTTTAAAAGCCCTGAATATTCTTTTATTTCAAAGGGCTCGATATCCTCATCGGGATAGTCGACAACAGCATAGTAATGCGAGGTGATATCAATTAATGAGGTATATATTTTATCAGTCTTGCGGCTGATAGCTCCGCTAAGCTGCCCGGCAGCGTTAATTGCTGCCTGCTTTGTTTCAGAGTCAATAAGGTCAATAACAGCCTCCGCCATTGTGAGGTCAAGCTTACCGTTAAGAAACGCTCTTTTTGTAAATTCACCCGCCAAAGCCTGACGGGCACCGGCTGCAAACAGAGCATCCAGAGCGAGGCTCAAAACAGTGGGGGAGCCGTGGGTGTGTATTTCTGCTGTGTTTTCACCTGTGTAGGAATTGGGGGCAGTGCTCTTAGTGCAAAGGCAAATATCCAAAATATCCCCGTCAGGAGAAAGCAATTTTCCGTAAACAAGGCTTCTGTCAGCGTGCTGCGACATAGAAAGACCGTCACTCGGAATAAACACCTTGTCAATAATACTAAAAGTGTCTTCTCCCGAGAGCCTTAATATTCCGATGGCAGATACAACATTGCCGGTTGCGATTGCAGCAATAGTGTTTAGCATAAGCACCTCCCAAAGTCTAAGTGATTAATACGCTCAGTATACAAAAAAGCCGGCACTAAAACAAGTGTGCCGGCTGTCTCTTTATGCTCTAAAGTGCTCTATAAACTACATTTTCTCCTGCTTATTAGAGTCTGAATCGTTTATGTCAATGCTCTCGGCTAAGTAGTAGCTCATTGTGAGCAAGCTGTCTGAGAAATGTATATCCTCAACAATGACGTTGGGGTTTTCAATACTGAGTTCAACATTAGTAAAGTTCCAAATTGCCTTAATACCCAAATCGGCAATGGCGTTTGCAGCCTCGTTTGCCAATCTTTTCGGCACACTCAAAACAGCAGCGTCAATCTTCTTGCCTTCTAAAACCTGCTTGTAGTCGTATACGTTTTTAACTTCAACGCCGTTAATAACCTTGCCGACAAGCTCCTCACGAATATCAAATGCAGCAGCCAGCTCAAAACCATACTGTGCAAAGCAGAAGCTCTCGATAAGAGCACGACCAATGTTACCGACACCGACAACAACAAGTGAAAATCCGCGGTCAGTGCCCAAAATAGAGGCTATCTCAGTGCTGAGATCCTTAACATTATATCCGTAGCCCTGCTGCCCGAACTCACCGAAACAGCTGAAGTCCTGGCGAATCTGCGAAGAAGTAAGACCCATTTTCTCTCCCAAGCTGGATGAGGAAACTCTGTCTGCTCCCTCAGCTTTAAGCTCCTCAAGGGCTCTTAAATATCTCGGGAGGCGTCTGATTACGTTGTTTGATATTTTTAATTGCTTCACTTAATAACGTCCAATCTATAAAGAATATTATACAAAAAATGCACGAAAAATAGCGCATTTCGCTAGTGTCGATTAATATAACATCTTTTTAACAATTAATCAATACCGCGAAATGTACTTTTCTATTAAAAATGCCGCATTTTCCTATGTTTTTTCAGCAATAAATGCTCTATGCTATGGGTTTTAGAAGGTCTTTTAACATGCCAAGCCCGCCTTTTTGCAGGTAAATAACATCGGGAGCAGTCTCGTCAGAAAAGAGAATATCCTCGCCTTTAGCCCAAATGTTAATCTGAGCGAAGCTAAAATCGCCTTTTTCGGACTTAAATAATAAGTAAAAGTCAGGCGCACGCTCTTCGTCACTCGGGTAGACAGACACGTTTTTGCTAAAAAGCTCATAAAGTCTAACTATCTCGGCAGAGCTGCTGATTTCGTAATGCTTCTCACTGCTCTCGCTTTGATTAGTTACTATTATTGCAGAGGTAAGAGAAGCTAAGCTTGAATCTTTAAGCGAAACAAGCTTGCCGCCTATATCCAAATAGGCGCTGTCTGAATCTTCAGCTTCAGACGTGACACCGGGCGCAGAAACGGCAGTTTTATCCTCGCCCCTATTATCATCTGCAGTTTCCGACTCAGCTTTTTTGCCCGATTCTTCAGCAGGCGCGGAGTATGCCTTAAAATCCCCGGCAGCTTTGGGAGCAGAGGCTGCCATGGGCATATTGTTAAAGAGCGAATAAACCGCCACAACTAAAACCAGACAGGCAGCCAAGGCAGCGTAGCGCAGCAAAGTTTTTGTTTTCTTTTTCCCACGGGTAGCAGAGTCAGACTTATAACGACTATCAGAAAAATCGGTTTTTTCGGCTTTTATTATTTTGCTATCTTCTCTTATTTTGGACATCACAGAGGCAGTAAAATCGGCAGAGGGTTTTTCCGTTTCTGCCAAGGTCTCGGAAACAAATAAAGAGGCATCTAATTTGCGGCGGCAAGCAGTGCAATACTCGGCATGCAGATTTAAGTCAATTAAATCAGCACTGCTTATTTCGCCCGCCTCAAGCTGCCCTATTAACTTTATATAACGCTCACAGCTATTCATAACATGCATCCTCGCTCACCCATTAAGACGAGATAAAATCGGAAATGTTTCCGTTTTCCGATAAAAACAAAATAAGCTTTTGCCTTGCCCTGAATATTCGGGATTTAACCGTACCCTCAGAGATATTAAGCTGCTTCGATATCTCAGTGTAGGAAAGTCCGCCCGTCTCACGCAAGAGCAGAATTTCTCTATACTCGGGGCTAAGCTTTTCTAAGCCCTCACCAATAAGCTCCCGCAGCTCGGCACGCACAGCCTCGTTTTCGGGATTAAATCGCTCATCGGGAATGTCATAGACCTCATTTTCCCGCTCATCGTCAGATAATGTGAGAGAAATTGTGCTTTTGTTCTTGGAAGAGCGCAGAAAGTCAATGCAAATATTGGTGGTGAGCCTGTATAGCCAGGAATAAAAACTGCTCTGCCCCTTAAAACCGGGCAGGGCATTATATGCTCGAATAAAAGCCTCCTGAGCCAAATCCTCGGCATCCTCGCGGTTTTTTACCATACGCAAAGCAAGGGAAAACACCTTTGACTGATGCTCAATAACAAGAGCCTCAAAGGCATTAGTTCCACCGTTTAGGACTTTATTAATAATTTGCATTTCCTCTTTGGGAGTCATAAATTACCTCGCTATTTGAGATAGTCTGCAAACTCTTCGATTATTTTGTTAACCTCTTCAATAGTTGAAACGCCCGTAAACCTCGCCCTAATCGAGGAAGCGTGCTGTGCCCCACGCAAATATCTGGGCAAATGCCCCCGCGCTTCAATACAGGCAAGCCTTTCGCCCTTGTATACAGCTGCCTTTTTTAGAATTATAACCGCAGTCTCAAGCCGCTCGCGCAGTGAGGGTAGCGGCGGAATTTCTGAGCCTGCAATAGCGGCATTAGCTCTGCTGAATATCCAAGGGTCGCCCATAGCGCCTCTGCCAATCATGCAAAAATCAGCGTTGGTATAAGATAGAATATGCGTGGCATCAGCTCCGTCAAACACATCTCCGTTAGCAATAACGGGGATTTTGACAGCTGCTGTAAGCTCACGAATAATATCCCAGTCAGCCCTGCCGCCATACATTGCTTTTTTTGTGCGCCCGTGCACTGCAACGGCATCAGCCCCTGCCTGCTCACACATTTGTGCAAAGGAAACGGCGTTTATACTGCCGTTATCCCAGCCCTTGCGGAACTTAACTGTAACAGGCACGCTCACAGCTTTTCGCACTGCTGAAATAATATCAAATGCAAGGTCGGGGTTTTGCATAAGTGCAGAGCCGTCACCTGATTTAACAATCTTGCCGACGGGGCAGCCCATATTAATATCAATCAAATCAGCTCCGGAGATTTCCAAAGCATAGCAGGCACCCTCAGCCATAACAGAGGGCTCATGACCGAAAATCTGCGCGCCAACCGGTCTGTCGCCCTCGGGCACATAGAGAAGCCGGCCTGTTTTTTTGTCCTTATAGCAAAGTGCCATGGCACTCACCATCTCGGTGTATACAAGGGCAGCGCCCATGCCGAGACAGGCAGATCTGAACGCAGCGTCGCTCACGCCTGCCATGGGAGCTAAAAACACACGCCCGTTTAAGCTGAGATTACCTATCCTCAGCATTTAAGTAAAAGTCCCACCGGGCAGTGGTCACTGCCGTGGATATCAGTATGTATAGTGGCATCAGAAACCTTTTCGCAGGCTCTGTCGGAGATTAAGAAATAGTCAATTCTCCAGCCCACATCACGCTCTCTTGCGCGGGTTCTGTATGACCACCATGAATATTTAACACGGTCGGGATAAATGTGCCTGAATGTGTCGGTGAAGCCCGAGTCTAAAAGCTCGCCGAAGCTCTGCCTCTCCTCGTCGGAAAAGCCCGGGCTTTTGCGGTTTGTATCGGGATTTGCAAGGTCAATCTCATTGTGCGCAACATTTAAGTCACCGCAGATAACAACGGGCTTTTTAGCATCCAAGGCATTGACATGCTCTCTGAATGCCTCATCCCAGCTAAGCCTGTAAGGCAGTCTTCTCAGCCCATCCTGAGCGTTAGGAGTGTATACGCAGACAAGGAAAAATTCCTCAAACTCGAGTGTCAGCACCCTACCTTCGGTGGCATGTTCCTCGGGGCTAATGTTATACTCCACGCTAAGCGGCTTAAGCCTTGTAAAAACAGCGGTGCCGGAGTAGCCCTTCTTATCAGCATAGCACCAGAACTGCTCATAGCCGGGGAGGCTAAGCTCAACCTGACCCTCCTGAAGCTTAGTTTCCTGCAGGCAGAAAATATCCGCATCCAGCAGATTAAAGCTCTCCTCAAAGCCCTTTTTAATACAGGCTCTTATTCCGTTAACGTTCCAAGATATCAGTTTCATTTTTAATAGCCACAACCCTATTTATTTTTTGTCCCAACTCGTGGAACTTAGTTTCATAATCCGTCATAACCCCGCAGACACCATTCTTATGCAGGTCATGAGTGTGCTCCTTTTGCTGCCAGCCGCAGGCTTCAAGCTGCTCGCAAGACCAGTCGAAAAGAGGCAGATTGTCTGTTTTAAACCAGATTTCACCGCCGGGAGGCAAAAGCTTTTCATAAATACTCAAAAACCCGGGAGCTGTCAGCCTGCGCTTTGCCGCTCTTTTCTTATGCCAGGGGTCCGGGAAATTAATATATATCCGAGACACCTCACCCGGCGCAAAATAAGACAGCAGATCAGCTGCATCTCGCTCTAAAAATCTGACATTAGAAATGCCCTCGTCAGAGGCTCTCTCCATAGCCACAACAAGTGCCTCAGGCACCTTTTCCACAGCAACAAAAAGGACATCAGGCTCGTTTTTGGCTGTCTTAACAGTAAACCCGCCCTTGCCGCAGCCAAGCTCTAACCTAAGCTCCTTAAATTTGGGAAACTTTTTGAGCCAAGCACCGCAGTTTTCCTCCGGAAGATTTTCCAGCAGTGCACTGCACCTCTCCATTCGAGGTATTAAATTAACTTTTTTTCTCATTCTCATATAAACACATCCTGCCTGAAATAATAACATAAAAATATTTATACTTCAATAATCACAGACCGGCACAAGATTTCTACTTGACATTTAAAATATAGGCTATATAATACTAAGGCACATAGCGGGTTTGTGTAACGGTAGCACACCGGACTCTGACTCCGTTTGTGAGGGTTCGAATCCTTCACCCGCTGCCAAAGCACTGCGTTTTTCGCAGTGCTTTTTCTTTTTTTTATAATTATTTTTTAAGCCATGTGATATAATACAATAAAATCGGATACGAGCAAAAAACTGATAAATTAGTTTTCGGAAGGCGAGATTATGCAAGAAAACAAAGGCAAACTCTCAAAAGCGATGTTATTTATTCTGCTCATGGGAATTGTGAGCATGTTTTCAGACCTCACACACGAGGGTGCAACGGGAATCAGAGGCGCATACTTAGACCTGCTCGGGGCATCGGCAGTGACAATCGGGTTTGTCTCCGGTTTGGGAGAGCTTGTAGGCTATTCTCTCAGGATGCTCTTTGGCTTATTCACAGACAAAACGAAAAAATACTGGCCGATTACAATAATCGGCTACACTGTCGACCTGCTTGCTGTGCCTGCCTTGGCGCTTATAACAGAAAACGGCTGGAGATGGGCAGCTGCCCTGCTTATTGTTCAGCGAATGGGCAAGGCTATGAAAAAGCCGGCAAAAGACACGATTTTGTCCTTTGCAGCAACTGCAGAGGGGGCAGGCAAGAGCTTTGCCATACAGGAGGCACTAGACCAAATTGGCGCATTTTTAGGCCCTGTTTTAGTGTATCTTGTGATGAAATACAAAAGCGGAAGCCCTATTGACATATACAGAGCCGCCTTTGCAGTGCTTGCCGTTCCGGCTGTAGTAACTCTATTTTTGCTCCTTTTTGCAAAACGCAGGTTCCCAAACCCCGAGAGCTTTGAACCCGAGCCAAAGGAATACATTCCGTTTAGAATTAAGCCGTCATTTATAGTATATTTAGTGGCAGTCAGCATGTTTGCCTTCGGCTTTATTGATTTTTCATTGATAACCATGCACGCTTCAAAGACTATGCTCTTTTCCGATGCTGCGCTGCCGCTGCTCTATGCCCTTGCCATGCTTTCAGACGCAGCAGCTGCCCTTATCTGCGGTCTGCTTTATGACAAAAAGGGCATTAAAATACTCA
>JAAZCZ010000053.1 GCA_012513005.1 Oscillospiraceae bacterium
ATGTATATGCTGGGCAGGCGTGAGGCAGGGCTTATACTGCTTGTCAGAATCTTGCTCGGCAGCTTTTTTGCGGGCAGTGTGTCTGCTTTAATATTCAGCATTAGCGGTGGAGCTTTATCTTTTGCCGTAATGTGCATTGCATATAAATTTTTTGATAAAAATTCTGTCTGGATTGTAAGTGTTCTGTCTGCAATCGCACACAACGCAGGGCAGCTAGCCGCTGCTGTTATAGTAAGCGGAACTGTTTCTATTTTATACTATACACCTGTGCTTCTAGCTGCTGCAATAGCGACCGGTGTTTTTACCGGGCTTGCTTCAAAGTACCTTATTTTAGCCTCAGATAAGATAAGATAAAGTAAAGTTTTAGTGTCCTAAATATTAACAAAGCATTAATTAAGGAGCAAAGCTTACAGTTTTGCTCTTTTTGTGCATTTTTCGCCAATTATTACAGTGTTTGTAAGTAAGCTGTACATTGACATTACCGTGATAAAGTGCTAATATTCCGATACGGTTTTTATACCTAAACTTTACATTATTAGTTTACACATTTAACTTTGTCTCAAAACATAGTGCTATGTCGGTGCAGGAATCTCAATAAAGCCATACCCGAATGGGGCTGCGGCGCTTTGGATTCATGCACAATTTTTGAGCCGATTTTGATTAACTTGCATATTATTATACTTATTAGACTTCGGAGGAGATAATTTGGATACCGTTACCATTATAAACATAACACTCGCGGCTCTGTTCTTCGTATGTTATGCTTATCAGCTGTTTTACATTATTGTGCCGTTTTTCGCCAAGGATAAGCCGCACGGCGAAATAAAAAAGCATCGCTTTGCGGTGCTGATTGCTGCGCGCAACGAGGAAAAGGTCATAGGTCAGCTAATTAACAGTATCACAAACCAGACCTACGACAGAGACTTAGTCACTGTTTTTGTTGTTGCAGATAACTGCGATGACGCAACGGCAGCTGTTGCAGCAGATGGCGGAGCGGTAGTATATAAGCGTTTTGATAAAAACCTTATAGGCAAGGGCTATGCGCTAAACTTCCTGCTGAGGAAAATTGCAGCCGACTACCCGGAGGGTGCATTTGACGGTTACTTTGTTTTTGACGCCGACAATGTGCTTGACGAAAACTACATTGAGGAAATGAATAAGACCTTCTCCGACGGATTTGAGGTTATTACCAGCTATAGAAACTCAAAGAACTTCGGCACAAACTGGATAACCGCGGGCTATGCCCTTTGGTTCTTGCGTGAGTCCAGGTATTTAAATCACTCCCGCATGCTGCTTGGCACAAGCTGCGCTGTCTCAGGAACAGGCTTTATGTTCTCGCAGGCTATTATTAACGAATATGGCGGCTGGAACTTCTTCCTTCTAACTGAAGACATTGAGTTTACTGTTCACAACATTTGCAGCGGCAAGAAAATAGGCTTTTGCAAGGACGCTGTTTTATTCGACGAGCAGCCCGAAACCTTTGGGCAGTCTTGGACGCAGAGGCTAAGATGGGCACGCGGATATTTACAGGTTTTCGGAAAATACGGCGCGAAGCTGGCAGGCGGAGCTATAAAAGGCAGCTTTAGCTGTTTTGATATGACTATGGCAATTATGCCCGCAGCTGTCATTTCGGTTATCGGCATAATCGCAAATTTGTATGCAATCATTTTTGATGTTGCAGTTAAAAATACGGAAACGATGTTTTCAAATCCCGCCTTCACCCTGTTTTACAGTATGTACCTCACAGTTTTCATTGTGGGCGCAATTACAACCGCAAGCGAGTGGAAGAGCATTTATGCCCCAACTTGGAAAAAGCTGCTCTACACTTTCACCTTCCCCCTCTTTATGCTCACATATATTCCCATTATGTTCGCTGCCATGATGCACAAGCGCATCACCTGGAAACCCATTGAGCACACCAGAAGTGAAGACATTTCTGACATCAGGGGCGACGAAACAAGTGAGATTTCCAAGAATCAGGCAAATCGCTCAAAAGTTTTAACCTGATTTTTAAAAAATCTGTTGACATTAGACCAGAGTATTGTCATTATTATGACAAGGTTGTTTTATTTATAACAAATAAGTCAATAATATAACAAGAAGGGTGAGCTATGGAGACAGTAAATTACTTAGGTAGGCTGAGATATGAGATCAACGGCGAGCAGGAAGCCGCTGCGGCCTCTGTTTTGAACGAAGCACTTTGTGTATTTAACAAAAGACGCAATGCTTATTTCCAGGATGAACTTGAAGAAGTTTTAACCAGTGTCCGTCATGATTACAGCGTTTCAGTTAACATGGTAATGTAG
>JAAZCZ010000009.1 GCA_012513005.1 Oscillospiraceae bacterium
GATGCAACAAGCTTCCCGAGTGCCACGATAACGCTGTATCAGAACGGTGCAGAGCATGGCACTGCCATAGAGCTCACGGCCACCGGCAACGGCGACCAGGAAGCCAAGTGGGATAACCTAGCCAAGTACGCACCTGATGGCACAGAATATGTGTATACAGTAGACGAAACGGCACTGTCAAATGGCTATAAGAAAACAGTCAGTGAAGACGGGTTAACAATCACAAACACCTACGACGGAACGAGCAACAACGAGAAAGATCCGGATAATCCGACCACAGAAGTGTTAGAAGTATTGGCTACAAAGATATGGAAGAATATCCCCGCAAAGATAGCAAAACTTCCTACAGCGGTAATCATACTTCTCAGAAATGGTGTGGAATTCAGAGAGCCGATTGAGCTTAAGTCAGAGGGCAACGGCAAGCAGGAAGCCAAATGGGATAACCTGCCGAAGTATGCACCTGATGGCACAGACTTTGTGTACACGGTAGATGAAAAGTCAGTACCTGAGGGCTATGTAAAGAGAGTAAACGGACTTGAAATTACAAACACATTCTACGAAGCACCGGAAGGAATAGATGTGTCAGGAGGCTTCTCATCAGGTCAGTTAGGAGACTGTGTCGACTAACACCTAAGCAAAACAAAATATCTAAGCAGTAAATGTAGCGCACACCAAAAGGTGTGCGCTACACTGTTTTTATATCAATATAAAATTACAAAATCACCTGCAAATACTCTCAACAAACCACCTGCCGATGTTGCTGCCGGCGATATCGGGATTTCGCTCAAAGAACAAATAACGCTCCTGCCCGTTTATTATAACGGTATAGCGATCGCCCTGACCGCCGACCTTTCGGGAATGTGCCCTTTGCAGCCTGGCAACGCGGTCTATTTCGTATCTTGCCCCGTCTTCCCAAATAATTTCAGTGGGAATAATAAGCCCGTCCTCCCTAAAAGCGGCACGAACCTCAACATACTGCTTTTTGTAGTTCATAATAAAAAATCACATAATCGCTACATAAGCTCTGCGCAGGGAACAATAGAACGCAGCTTGCCCTCCGGGGGCAGAAACCAGCCTTTTTCTATAAGAGAGTGAATGTGCTTATGAACTGTGGACACAGAATAAAGCCCAACGCCCTCGGCAATTTGCCGCATACTCGGAGAGAAGTGCATTTTCTTGCGATATCCGATTACATAATCATATATAACCTTCTCTCTGTTTGTCATATCCTTCAATTTTTACACCCCTTCTTAAATATGCCTCGCAGATCACCTCTGCGGATAAACTACCTTGCCGTATATTTTTACATCGCTGTATGAGCTAAGCGGAATGGGCTCATAAGCCAAGTTGCGTGAGCGCAGAAAAACCCCATTCCCCCTCACATGATACTCCTTGACATAAGCATCCCCGTCAAGCCAGAACACACCTATTTCGCCGTCTTCTATATGAGACTGCATACGAACCCAAATTTCTTCACCGTCATAAAGGGCAGGCTCCATACTGTCTCCGCAGACTCTAAGCCCGAAGGTAGCACTCTCGGGAACCTCATCCGGAACCTGCACCATCTCATAAGAATCACTATCCAAAAACTGACCCGTACCGGCAGAAGCGCCTATATCATAAAGAGGAGCAAGCCGACTGCTTATGGGAATTACATTGTCCTGCTCTAAAGAAGGGGAATAAAGCCCGCTTGCAAGCAAAAGCTCTTCATAATCCCGCAGCTTTTCCTTTCCACGGCTATCAAGCCCGCAAGAGGGCGCAGATAAGTCGCCGCCTAAAAAAACACTGTAAACATCGCCTATCGAATATATCTTGCAAAGCCCGATAAACTGCTCAATCGAGGGATTGTTATACCCATTTTCCCAACGGCTGACCTGAGTGTTGGCAGTTTTAATACCCATGTCGCAGAGCATTTTTGATATTTCCTGTTGCCTGTATCCGTGAGAAATCCTCAGCTTTTGTAAAACCGCAGCAATTTTATTATCCATAAAAGGCACCTCCTTTGCATGTATTCTAACCCGCCTGAGATAAAAATGCAATAGAAATTACTAAAATAGAACAGTTGTTGCCTATAAAAAGTTCTAAAATAGAAATATAATGAGCCAAAGTAGGAGGTGAACCTTCCGTGAGGGCGATACTGCACAGCGACTTAAACAGCTATTATGCAAATGTCGAAATTCTTCTAAATCCGGAACTGCGTGGCAAGGCGGTTGCAGTTTGCGGCAACACAGAGGAGCGCCGCGGCATAGTGCTTGCCAAGTCAGCCTTGGCAAAAAAATACGGTGTTAAAACCGGAATGGTAAACTGGGAGGCCAAAATAGCCTGCCCGGAGCTCATACTTGTCCCGCCGCAGTATGAGCAGTACATAAAATTTTCCTCCCTTGTAAGAGAAATATATTCAAGATACACAGATATGATTGAGCCATTCGGAATGGATGAGTGCTGGCTTGATGTCACAAACAGCAAAACGCACGGCACAGCTATGGAGATAGCGGAGAATATAAGAAAAACATGCAAGCGGGAGCTGGGGCTTACTGTCAGCATAGGCGTTTCATACAATAAAATATTTGCAAAGCTCGGCAGCGACATGAAGAAGCCGGACGCAATAACGCAGATTACACGAGAAAACTATAAGAGCAAGGTGTGGCCTCTCGCTGCAGATGAGCTTATGGGAATAGGTCCCGCCACAAAAAGAAAGCTTTTTGCTCTCGGAGTCAAAACCATTGGAGACCTTGCCTGCTGCGACAGCGAGGTGCTAAAATCTTGGCTGGGAATAAACGGAGTTAAGCTCTGGGAATACGCAAACGGCAGAGACTACTCCCGAGTAGCACCCGCGGGCTATGTAGCACCTGCCAAAACTGTGGGGCACGGTATAACCTGCAATGCAGATCTAAATTGCAGACAAGATGTCAAAAAAGTGCTCTTATCTCTCTCACCGGGAGTATCTTATCAGCTTAGAAAAATAGGGATGAAAGCCTGCGGAGTATCGCTCACACTGCGAGATAATGAGCTGCATTTTCATGAATACCAAACAAAGCTCCCGTACCCGACCCAAAGCTGGCACGAGCTAACAGACGAGGCAATGCAGCTTTTAATAAATCGATACAAATGGGAAAAGCCTGTTCGGGCAGTCACAATCAGAGCCATAAATCTGATAAGCGAAAAGTTGCCACAGCAGTCGGATATCTTCGAAAACCAAATACTCAGAGAAAAAACAGAAACACTCGAGCGAACAATAGACGACATACAAAGAAGATTCGGAGAGCAGTCAATCAAAATTGCGGCAACAATGACTGCCAAGGCAAAGCGAAACGCAGCAATGGAAAAGCTCACAATGCCGTCTGTAATGTATACATAAGCACAAAGCCATAAATTCAAGTTTATTGACAAGATAATTTAGCATTGTTAAAATAATTAAAAATCCGCAGACATGCAGAGGGTGAAAAAATGTACAAAAAATTGACAGCGGCACTATTAACATTGCTTTTAATATTGTCAGTAAGCATAGCGGCTTTTGCAGAAGAAGAGCAAAGCTTTGAAGGCTATATTCAGATAAAAGACAGAGCCGGGCTTGAGAGCATGGCAAACGAGCCCGATAAAAGCTATGTGCTAATGGCAGATATAGATATGGGCGAAAAAGACTGGGTGCCGATTGCATTTGCCGGTACATTAAACGGCAACGGTCACACCCTGTATAACCTCAAAATACGGCAAACGGGAGCCGATGCCGGCACAACAGTAGACGGCAACAGAAAGCAGTATGAAACCTATTTTGCAGCCCTATTTTCCAAGCTCACAAACGCCAATATTTCAAATCTAAACATTTTAAATGCAGACATAAGAGCAAAGGAAGAGAGAAACTCCTTCGCAGCAATTTTAGCAGGCTACATGGAAAACACAGAGATACTAGACTGCAATCTAAGCGGCAGAGTCTACCTCGAAATGTCCGATAAAATGTGCGGAACCGGCGGCGTTATCGGCTTCGGAGACGGCAAAATCTCAAACTGCAAGACAGATGTGACTCTTGTTTTAGTAGACACCAACACCGAGATAAAATGCGAACAGTTTTTAGGCGCCATAATGGCAACAGGCTATGCCGATATTGAAAACTGCGAAATAAAGCTTCAAGGCTATGCCTCGGTGCACGGTTATGTACACAACGGCGGTATAGCGGGAATGTACTATGTGCATGGCGAAGACACAAGGCGCCCGGGCTATGTTAAGGGCTGCAGCGTAGACGCTACAATAAACTTTTTCGAGGATAACACAGACCGCAGAGCATACTGCGAGGCATATGTAGGCGAGCCTCTGCACAGAAACCTGAGCATAAAAGACAATACAACAGTCAATTTCACAAGCAACGAAGTAAAAGAATATGATAAACCGCTCCTGCCCGAAACCTGTGAAAATCCGGAATATGAGCAAGAAGAGTATAAACCCGACTGCGAGAATTTTGGTTACACAAGCTACAAATGCAAGACCTGCGGCTACGAATATAAAGACAATTACAAAGCCCCCGCGCACGAGCCGGGTGCTTGGCAGGAGATAAAAGAGCCTACATATGAAGAGGCGGGAAAAAGCGGCAGATTCTGCACAATATGCAATAAACTCATCGAAGAAGACGAGCTGCCGATGCTGATAGCAGTTTCCTCCTGCCTAATAAAGCAGGGCAAGAACATAGAAATAGAATACAAAAAGCAATCAGCGCTTACAGCCGAGGTAAAGCCCGATAATTCAACAAATACAGAGCTAACATGGCAGTCATCAGATGAAAAGGTTGCAGCAGTAGACAAAGACGGAGTAATAACGGCAACCGGCAGGGGAGAGGCAAAAATCACCTGCGCATCAAAAGACGGCTTTGCAAATTCGGAAATAACAGTCAGAGTCTATTACACATGGTGGCAGTGGATAGTAAAAATCCTGCTCTTCGGCTGGATTTGGTACTAATGAA
This sequence comes from Oscillospiraceae bacterium, assembly GCA_012513005.1. Lineage (GTDB taxonomy): Bacteria > Bacillota > Clostridia > Oscillospirales > Oscillospiraceae > Scatomorpha. Next base: position 4,952 of record JAAZCZ010000009.1, read on the forward strand.
ATACTAAAAACTAAATACCCCGAAAGCCCGTATATCAATGCTTTTGATATGCGGGCTTGTAATATCTGTCCAAAACAGCAAAAGCATTTGAGCCGAGCAAATAGTATTTTAAAGCGAGTCGCTTTTATAGACAATTCGATTCTGCGGTGCTATAATAATATTTAATATATAATCCTCTGTATTATGTGGTGTAAAGGGAGTGTTGCCTCCAATGCCTGAGCAAGAACAGCTTTATGCCCGGAGCAATATCTTCAGAAATCAAAGGCAAAAACTGCTTTTGCTTTCTATAATTTTATTTATTGTATTTATGTTCTCATTCACTCTGGGGCGATACGGAGTGAGTGTAAAGAATGTTGCAAGAATACTAATATCACAAGTTTATCCCATAAAAGTAACATGGACTCCCGAAATGGAGACGGCTGTTATAAATGTGAGGTTGCCGCGCATACTTATGGCGTGCTTGGTGGGCTGCTCACTTTCGGCAGCAGGAGCTTCATATCAGGGAGTTTTTCAAAATCCTATGGCATCTCCCGATATCTTAGGCGCATCAAGCGGAGCAAGGGCGCAGAGCAGTACCTAAAAACCGAGCACTATAACCTTCCCGAGCTCGGTCAGCTCTATGGCGGCAAGGGCGAGCTTAACTTAGAAACCCTCTTAGCCAGTGGTGCCGAGGTTGTTATCGATGTCGGCGAGCCGAAAAAGACCATAAAAGAGGACTTAGACGCGCTCCAAGAGCAGACAAAAATTCCCTTTGTCCACATCACAGCAAAGTTAGACAACATGGGCGAGGCATTCCGCAAACTCGGTGAGCTTGTAGGCATGAAGGAAGAGGCAGAGGCGTTAGCCGTATACTGCGAGAAGACACTCGAGCAGACAAACAAAATCGCAAACGAAGTAACAAAGGCAAAGCTGCTGTATATAACAGGACCCGAGGGGCTAAATGTTATAGCGAAGGGCAGCTTCCACGCAGAAGTGATTGACCTTCTTGCAGATAACCTAGCCGAAGTAGCAGATCCCTCGTCAAAGGGCAGCGGCAACGAAGTCGATATGGAACAGCTGCTAAAATGGAACCCGGATGTAATACTCTTCGGACCGGGCAGCATCTATAAAACAGTAGGCAGTGAAGAAACATGGCAGAAGCTCTCGGCAATCAAAAACGGCACGTATTATGAAGTGCCGGAAGGACCCTATAACTGGATGGGCTTCCCGCCCTCTGTACAGCGCTACCTCGGAATGCTCTGGATGGCAAAGCTGCTGTACCCCGAGCAGGCAAGCTATGACCTGTATGAGGCTGTTGCAGAGTACTATAAGCTGTTTTACCACTCGGATTTAACAAAAGAGCAGTATGAAGCCCTTGTGGAAAATTCAATCGGAGCACAGGCGAAGCTAAAGCCCGCGGCATGATACAGCTTTAGTTCTGATGATGAGCGATAAAAAACACATACTAATCTGCGGCGAGCGGGGAGTCGGCAAAAGCACGCTTATAGAAAAACTGCTAAAAGAAATAAAAATCCCCATCTATGGTTTTTTCACAAAGCGATTGGCTGCTGACGAAACAGGCTTTCACCCTATTTACATACACGAAGCGGGTGAAAAAAGCCGCAGCTACGAAGAATCTAATCTAATCGGCACCTGCGATTCCAAGATACACAATGTCACAATCGAGGTATTTGACACCCTTGGGGCGAAGTACATAAAAAAAGCAAAGCCCGGCGGCATTATCGTAATGGATGAGCTGGGATTTATGGAGGCAAAGTCAGAGCCCTTTGTAAATGCCGTAAAGTCAGCCTTGCAAGGGGATATTCCGGTTATTGCAGCAGTAAAATCCCGCTTTGATGTGCCGTTTCTAAACGAGGTACGCAGCAGCCCAAAGGCAGAGCTATACATGATAGACGAGCAAAACAGAAACGAGCTATATGAAAAGCTTCTGCCGATAGTCAGAAAATGGAATAATATATAAACTAAACAGTAGTACAAAGCCCTGTGAGCTTGCTTTTAGCATTCTCACAGGGCAAATTATTTAAGAAAATTTAAAGCTATTAGATAGTCGAAAAAACAAGGTTTTGTGGTATAATACAGACGAAATATTAATTCGGCGGGGGCTATGTATGGAAACAACCATGCTGATATTGGAAATAATAGGCACAATAGCATTTGCGGTCTCAGGTGCATTAGCGGCAACAAGGCACAGCTTAGATATATTAGGCATAATAATTGTTGCAGTCACAACTGCAGTAGGAGGCGGAGCAATAAGGGATTTAACAGTAGGCATAACACCGCCCACAGTTTTCACAAACCCGATATATTTAATAGTCGCGCTGCTTACCTGCGTGGTTTTTATAATCTGGCAGCTGCTGATAAGAAGCGACTGGAAGCTCTGGAAGAAAATCCCGGCACAGTTTTTCGAAAAGGCATTCAATTTAACAGACGCAATAGGGCTCGGAGTTTTCACAGTAAGCGGAGCGGCAGTTGCTGCTAAAATGGGACACGAAAACAATTTTGTGCTTGTTATATTTGTCGGCGCAATAACGGGAGTGGGCGGCGGCATACTCAGAGATCTCTTCACAGGGCAAATTCCCGCCATCTTCACAAAGCACATATATGCCTTAGCCTCGCTCATTGGCGCTATTACATATTACTTCCTGCGCACGGCGATCGACAGGCAGGCAGCTATGCTTTTGGTCGTGGTGCTTGTAGTGATAATAAGGCTCATATCAGCCAAATACAAAATAAGCCTGCCCAAACTCAGTGCCAACATAGAAAATAAAAAACCAAAACAGTAAAAATAAAGAAACCCGGAGATAAAAATGAAATACAAAGCAGTAATATTCGACTTAGACGGCACTCTGCTGGATACATTAGACGACATAAAAGACAGCGTAAACAAAACTATGCGTGAGTTTAATCTAAAAGAGCAGAGCCGAGATGAAGTAAAAGCGCATGTGGGAAACGGCTCAGCAAAGCTTATTGAGCTTTCTATTCCCGACGGCATTAATAACATAAATTTCGATAAAATCCTAAACTACTATTCAAATTGGTACGAGAGCCACTGCAATATAAAAACAGCACCATACCCGGGCATAATATCCTGCATGGAAAAGCTAAAAGCAAGTGAAATATCCTGCGCAGTAGTGTCGAATAAACCGCAAAGCGCAGTAACTGAGCTATCGCAGCTGTATTTTGCCGAGCTTGCTTCAGTGGCAATAGGCGAAAGCCCGGGCATAAGGCGCAAGCCTGCACCCGACACAGTTATTAAAGCGATGGAAATGCTAAACGCAGACCCTGCAAAAACTGTCTATGTAGGAGACTCCGAGGTAGATATAAAAACAGCCGAGGCAGCCGGAATAGACTGCATCTCTGTATTGTGGGGCTTTAGAAGCAGGGAAGAGCTTTTGCAAAATGGGGCTTCTGTTTTGGCAGAAGATGCCGGAGAGCTTATATCCGCCTTGGGATTATAGTTTATAAATCTGGAGCTAATATGGAAGAAAAAACAAATGTAATGCGCATACTGAGCCAAAAAAAGATTCCTTATAAATCATATTGCTACTTAGGCACCGGGGCAAAAAGCGGAATAGAGGTAGCTAAAGTGCTCTCATTAAGCCCCGATAAGGTGCACAAAACCCTTGTCACACAGGGCAAAAGCGGGGAAAACTTCGTTTTTGTTATCCCTGTTGCAGCGGAGCTTAACCTAAAAAAAGCGGCAAACGCAGTCGGAGAAAAGTCAGTGGCAATGATAAAAGAGTCAGAGCTTCTGCCGAAAACGGGCTATGTGCATGGCGGCTGCTCGCCCATCGGCATGAAAAAGCAGCTTAAAACTGTCCTGCAAACGCCAAAAACCCCTGATGATGAAATTATAATAAGCGCGGGCAAAATAGGCTATCAGGTAGAAATAAAGCCCGAGGATTTACAAAAATTAGTAAAATTTATCTACGCCGACATAGTGTGAACAGATTTACTCGGTATTTACACAAACGGCAAGATTGTATATAATATCCTATTACAGACTATTACTAAGGCGGTTAAATGCATGCTCGAATTTGAAAGCTACAAACAAAAACTAAACGAAAAAGTCCCTCAGCTTGAGTCACTTGGGCAGGCGCTCAAGTTAGACAAAGCCAAGGAAGAAATTGCAGAGCTTGTTGAGCAGAGTGGAAAAGACGGCTTTTGGAACGATTTAGAAAACAGCCAAAAGGTGCAAAAGCGCATACACCAGTTGCAGGATAAGTGCAGCAAATACGATAAGCTAAATAAAACCTGTGAGGATTTATTAGTAATCTGCGAAATGGCACTCGAAGAAAACGACGATTCCATGCTGCCTGAACTAAAATCAGAATACGATAGCTTTGAGACCTCACTCGAGCAGATGAAGCTTGGCACCCTGCTCTACGGTGAGTATGATTCAAACAATGCAATAGTCACCTTCCACGCCGGCGCAGGCGGCACAGAGGCTCAAGATTGGGCAAACATGCTCTATAGAATGATAACACGCTGGGCAGAGCGCCACGGCTTTACCTACACACTCTTAGACTGGTTAGATGGGGAAGAAGCGGGGCTAAAATCCGCAACAATCAGAATAGAAGGCGAAAACGCCTACGGATACCTAAAAAGCGAGCACGGAGTTCACAGACTTGTTAGAATTTCTCCCTTTGACTCATCAGGCAGAAGACACACAAGCTTTGCAGCAGTCGAGGTTATGCCCGAGATGAAGGATACAGGCGAAATTGAGCTTCGTGATGACGATATAAAAATGGACACCTTCCGTTCATCGGGTGCAGGCGGTCAAAAGGTCAATAAGACCTCAAGCGCCGTTCGTTTAACACACCTGCCCTCGGGAATTGTGGTATCAAGTCAGGTAGAGCGCAGCTATTTCCAAAACTTGGAAAACTGCAAATCAATGCTGCGTGCAAGACTTGCAGAAATAAAAGAGAGAGAGCACTTAGAAAAGGTTTCGGATATAAAGGGAGTGCAGATGAGAATAGAGTGGGGAAGCCAAATCCGCTCATATGTGTTCATGCCCTACACACTCGCAAAGGACACCAGAACAGGCTATGAAAACGGAAACATAAACGCCGTGATGGACGGCGACATAGACGGCTTCATAACCGCTTATCTCACAATGAAGGCAGGGGAGCGTGCATAAAATGAAAAGACTAAAATTTATAATAACTGCATTTGTGCTGCTGCTAATCTTAGCCGCAACAGGCAGCAGCCTGCATTTTTACAGAGCAGAAGAGGCAGGCACGGGGGAAAGTATAAGTAAACCGGCAGAACAGACCGCCGAACCGGCACCGCCTGCGGAAAATACAGAGCAGCCGGCGCCGCCTGCTGAAACTGCAAAACCGCCAGTGCAGCCAAAGGAATTTACAATCAGCCTAATAGGCGATATAACACCGGACACGGTAGCACATTACAAAAATACCCCTGCTGCCTACCAAAAGGTGGTAACAGAGGATAACCTCGGCTATGTATACGAAAAAACAAAGCAGTTTTTTGAAAACGACGATTTCACCATAGCCAATATGGAATGTGTGCTGAGCGACTCAGATCTAAAAGCGGCAGATAAAAACTTTGTGTTCAAAGCCCCGGCTTCATACGCCAAAATACTCACAGAGGGCAAAACCGAGTTTGTAACCATAGGCAATAACCATGTCTTAGACTACGGTCAAAAGGGCTATGACGACACAAAGGCAGCCTTAGATGCAGTCGGAGTAAAATACGCAGGCAGAGACGAATACACACTCTACACAACAGAGAGCGGACTTAAAATCGGAGTCTATGCCGACAGCTTCTCATCCGTAGATAAGATAAAAAAAGGCATAGCAGCCCTAAAAGAAGCGGGAGCGGAGTTTATAATAGCCGCCCTGCATTGGGGCGACGAGGGATCATATAAGATAAACGACATGCAGAAAAAGCAGGGTCATGCTGCAATAGATGCCGGAGCTGACCTTGTGTACGGCACACATCCGCACACTCTGCAACCTGTTGAAAAGTATAACGGCAAATACATATTCTACAGCATGGGTAACTGGTCCTTTGGCGGCAACACAAACCCCCGCGATAAAGACACCGTAATAGCGCAGCTAAAGCTAAACCGCGGCGAAGACGGGATCGTTACGGTAACAGGAGTTAAGCTCATTCCCTGCGTTTCCTCGGGAGTCGAAAACGGCAACAACTACCAGCCCGCCCCCTTAGAGGAGAGCGACGAGCGATACAAGAGAGTGCTCTCTAAATTAGACGGCACATTCTCCGGTGCAAACTTAGAAATCGGCTACTCCTACGGAGTCGGTGAGTTGGGCTAATACAATGAAAAGCAATAAAAAAATCAGGTGAATTATTAATTCACCTGATTAAAATAGATTAAACTGTTTAAGCTGCAATAAGCTTATGCAAGCTCGATCTCAGCGCCGACAGCTTCAAGCTGAGCCTTAATGGCCTCGGCGTCTTCCTTGCCGATCTGCTCTTTAATCTTTGCGGGAACGCCTTCAACGAGAGCCTTTGCATCAGCAAGGCCGAGTCCTGTGATTCCACGGACTTCCTTGATGACCTTAATCTTCTCTGCGCCGAAGCTCTTCATGACGACATCAAACTCGGTCTTCTCTTCTGCTGCTGCGGCACCTGCGCCTGCACCTGCTGCGGGAGCGGCGGCTGCTGCTGCGGAAACGCCGAATGTCTCTTCTAATGCGTGTACGAGCTCGGAAAGCTCGAGAACGGAAAGGGCCTTAATCTCTTCGATCATAGCCAATACTTTATCACTTGCCATTTTAATTATCCTCCAATTATTAATAAATATCCGCTTATTCTGCGGCTTGCGCCTCAGCGGCTTCAAGGCTGCCGCCGGACTGCTGTAAAATTTGGCCTAATACCACGGCCAGGCTTGTAATCGGTGCCAACATGGTTCCTAAAACCACAGAGTAAACGGCTTCCTTCGACTCGAACTTCGAAAGGCTTTCGATTTCTGCAGGGCTAAGCACTCTGCCGTCCATATAGGCGGCCTTAATGTTAAACCTGTCACCGAGCTTTTTAGAATGCTTCGATAAAATGCGAAGGGGCGCAATCGGGTTCTCACGGCTTGTAGCCAGAGAAGTAGTTCCGCTCAGAACGTCGAGAAGCTCCTTGGGACCGACCTTATCGATAGCAAACCTTGCAAGTGTATTTTTAATAACACTGTACTCGACCTGCTCCTCAGATAAATCGCGGCGCAATGCTGCGTCCTCTAAGACGGTTATTCCCTTGTAGTCAACGAACACTCCGGCTTCTGCCTCGCTGATTCTAACAGCAAGCTCTTCTACCAGCTTTTGTTTTTCGCTAAGAATTTTCGGGTTGGGCATGTATTTCACCTCCGGACTTGTGATCGCGCTCAAAAAAATCCCCACGTCAAAGACATGGGGGATAAAAGCAATCATAAGATGCCATCCTCGGCAGGACTTCCGCTAATGCCGCCTGCTGTCTTTGGAGCGCTTATATAAGATATCAGCGCAGACACTGCTTGTCAAGCATTTTATATATAAAAACAATATAAATTTGAATAAAAAACAAGAAATGAGGGAAACACCATGGCAAATGAAAAAATACTTAAATTTTTCGACCTAAAAAACACTCCGATACTGGATCTAAAGCTTAGTGAGGAGTACAGAAACGCCGAAAAATTAGACAGATTCAGAGTCGGAGAAAATAACCTGTTCTATCGTGACGGTCTAAAAAAACGCTACATTCCGCTTTCGGAAATTGATCACGCATTTTCCAGAGTCAGAAGCATAAATACCAATGTCTGCTGCGGCAAGGCATGTATAAACACCTTCGGTCTCACACTAAACTGCAACGGCGAGGAAATCTGCGAGATAACCTCCGAACATGAGGATGCAGTAGACGATGTATTAGAGCTCATGAAAAAGCATAACCCGCAAATCAGAATAGGCTTTAAGCCGGCAGAATAAGAAAAAGCCAAAACAATATAATATAAAAACAAAAATATCCTCCTGCGGAATAAAACCCGCAGGAGGATTAATTATATTAATTTACGCCTCTGTATCGCAGACAAAAATCTGCTTTGCGTTGGGGTCTGCCATAGTCGAGCGAGATTGCAAATCAAATCTCGGCATGTTTTTCAGCATGGTAGAGAGCTTGCCGTATCCGTAGGTACGGGAGTCAAAGTCCGGCTTTTTCTTAATTAAAAGATTGCCGAGTGTGGAGAGATTTGTGTAGCCGTCGTCATCAGCCAGGTCATCAATCGAGTCGACTATTAAATCGATAATGGCATCGGGAACATTAGGCTTCTTTTCTTCCTGCTTCTTAGCAGTCTTAGCTCCGCTTTTCTGTCCGTTGCCATTTTTGGGCTTAGCGCCTGTAGCCTTTGTAGCCTTCTTATCAGCACCGGCAGATGCTCCCAAGCTCTTTTTATAGCGGTCGCGAATAACCTCGATTCTGATAAACTTGTCACATGCCTGAACAAAGGCGTTTGGTGTCTTTTCCTCACCAATGCCGATAACATACATGCCGCTCTCACGCAGGCGGATAGCAAGGGGAGTAAAGTCTGAATCCGAGGATATCAAAACAAAGCCGTCTGTCTTGCCGGCATACAAAATGTCCATAGCATCAATTATCATTGCCGAGTCGGTTGAATTTTTGCCTGTTGTATAAGCAAACTGCTGCTTGGGTGTAACGGCATTTTCAAGTAGTGAGGTCTTCCAGCCTATAACATTCTGAGAAGCCCAGTCACCATATATTCTCTTAATCATGGGAGTGCCGTATAGGGCAATCTCCTCAAGCACACTTTTTAAACAGTCACGCGGCGCATTATCGCCGTCAATCAGCACCGCAAGGCGCAGGTTGTCTGCTGTCATTACATCATTCCTTTCAAATTAAAAGCTTTTTATAAGCTGTATTTTAATATTATATCACAAAATGCAGATAATAAAAGAAAAAGCCTCATTCCTGCCTGCAAACGGCAAATTGCCCGAAATACTCTAAAACCTTGCGCTCACCAATTTCACTGCGGTGCAAAATAAGAAAGTCAGCGTCGGTATTCACGTAATAAGCATTGCCAAAGCTGTATTTCCCAAACGAACGCACCCACCTAAACTCATCGTTGGGATTTACATAACGCACATCATCAATAAATTCATGTGGCGGTATTTGCCCATAAAACAGCACGAATATATAAGGAGAATTGACCTTCCCGCTAACATAAACGCTTTTAGGGTTCTGCTTCTCGGTGTATGAAATTGCCTCACCCAAGCCGGGGAAATATGCTCCCATTTTGCCTGTGCCAAAGTCATTAACATAGGAATATGCAAAAATCATAAACGAAACTACAACGCAAAGAGCCGGGATAAAATAAAGCCTGCGCATAGATACGCTAAGTTCAAAAAGCCCAAGCGCAATAAAATAGCAAAGCGGTAGCCAAAGCATGTTGATGCGGTTAATATTAGAGATAATAAATAAAGAGGAAACAAGGCTGATAATTAAAGCGGCAAAAAGATACCTTTCGGATTTTACCTTCTGTTTAACTGACAAAATTATGCCCAAAACGGCAAACGGCAATGAGAAGAAATAAAACAGCCCTCCCACCCTCGAGTAGTTAAAAGGCAGCCCGTCTCGCTGAAAAATCAAAATGCGCAAAAGGTTTTTCAAGTTAGAAAACAAAGAGCCGCCGTTTAAAATTGTGGTGCTGCCTTGCCTTGTCGCAGTCAGCTTAGGAATACTAAGCCCCAAAAATTCACCGGCAGGCAGAGCTAAGACGTTTTGAATTTGGCAGATAGTAATCGGCATAGCCAAAACAAAAAACAAAAAAGCAGGCAAAATAAGAGCTTTTACAGTAAGCTTATGTCGCAGGGTATATATTGCAAACAAAAGAAAGGGCGGCAAAAAGAAAAAAGCAGTGCCGTAGGCATAGAGCGAAAGTCCAAAAAACAGAGAAGCCGGTATAAGATATTTAGGATTATCCTCAGCACTTATGCAAAAATATATACCGCCGAGCAGAAAAGTCGGCAAAAGATTAGATTCAAGTGCCCAGCGGCTTGCCATAATGTGCCAGGGGCATAAGGCTAAAAAAGCAAGGGCAAAAAGCCCGAATTTTTGACCTCTAATTTTTTTAGCACTAAGCCAAAAGAATAAAAGCGCCGCAAGCCCGCTAATTGCCATAGGCAGCCTAAGAGAAAACTCAGAAAGCCCAAATAATGCTATAAACGGCATTGCGAGATAAGAGTATAGCACATTTTGCCCGCTGCCCCAAGAAACAAATAAGACAGGCAGACTATACCCGTTTCTGTCTATCCCGTAGTTTAAAAGAGCCCAAGCCTCATAGCCTGCTGATGCCTCGTCTTGGTTTAAACCGAGCGGCATCCGCCCTAACATAACTGTGCGGATAAAAAAACCGAATGTGAGCAGAAGCAGAGCAATAATAAGCTCCTGCTTTTTACTTAATTTATCTGTCTTTAACATAAAAAAATTATATCAAAGAGTGCAGGAATTTTCCACAGCAAAAAATAAGACGGCATGAAGCCTAAAAAATCGTGAACAAAGCATAAATTATTGGCAAATAGTTAGAAGTACAGATTTTTATCTTGAAAGCAGTGGGCTTGTGTACTATAATAATTTAGCTTGACGATATAATTTTATTCGTACTTATATACAAAAAGTAAAGGACGTGAAGCGTATGAGCGCCTCGCAAGACAAAAGAAAGCGTCAGCAGCAGCGTGCCGAAGGAACGGACAAACGCAGCATTGCAGAACGCGAAGCCATGAAAAACAAAAAGAAAAGTGATCTAAGGTGGACAGTGACAGCAGTAGTGCTTCTCCTTTTTATCGCTGTGATTATAGTGGCAAACACAAACCTGTTTCACACAGGCACAAAGTCAATCAGCATAGGTGACTACAAATACACAAACGCAGAGTACGGGTATTTCTATAAAACAGCATACTATAAGTTCTGCGAAGACAACAGAGCATACCTCAGCATGCTCCTCGACACAAAGAAACCTCTTTCAAAGCAAAAGGTTTCTGCAGATAAAACATGGGCAGACCATTTCAGAGAAGCAGCGCTTTCCAATATGACCCAGATAACGGCACAGCATGATGCCGCAATAAAAGAGGGCTACAAGCTCAGCGAAGAAGACAAAGCCCGAATGGACAAGGAAATTGACGGTCTCAAACAGCAGGCAGAATACTATAAATTTGCAAGTTTAGATAAATACATAGCCCAAATGTACGGCAAGGGCGCAAATGAACAGACAGTTCGCAAGCTCATGGAGATAACAGCCATTGCGTCTGAATATTCGAAAAACAAGTTCGAGAGCTTTAAATACACAGACAAAGAGCTAAAAGACGAATATGCAGCCAATGCAAATGAGTTTGATACATATAACTACAGCTACATCTTTGTAGCTAACGCAAAAAAGCCTGAGACACCTGCTCAGAGCCCAGCAGCGGATGCAGCATCTCCGGCACCGTCGGCAGCAGCCCAAAGCGCAGCTCCTGCAGAAACTCAGACACCGGCTCCCGCAGAAACAGACCCCGTAGCCGAAAAAGCTGCCGAGGATATACTAAACTCCTACAAGGAATCAGTTAAAGACAAGGAAGATCTCACAGAGGCAGACAGAGCGGCAGCCTTTAAGAAAGCTGTATTAGCAGTCAAAAGCGAGGGCGGAGATGTAACTCGCACAAACTACCCGGGTCAAAGCGCCAAGAATGCAGATGCAGCAGTCTTTGACTGGATAAAAGACACAAATCGTAAAGCGGGCGATGTTGCAACCATATCAGTTCCCGAAAAAGGCTACTATGTAGTTCTCTTCGGCTTTCGCAGCACAAACGATTATCTCACAGCAAAAATCCGCCACATTCTTATCTTGGCAAAAGACGATAACAAAGACGGCAAGACAGATGCCGAGGAAATAGCTGCCGCTAAAAAGACGGCGGAAGAGCTCTATGCCACATGGCAAAAGGGCGACAAGAGCGAAGAGAGCTTTGCCAAGCTTGCCAACGAAAAGAGTGAAGACCCCGGCTCAAACACAAAGGGCGGGTTCTATGAGAACATATTTAAGGGTCAAATGCCGGCTCTAAACAGCTTCATATTTGATGCAGACAGAAAACCGGGCGACACCGAAATAGTGCCTTCAGATGAAAACTATAAGGGTTTTCACATTGTGTTCTATTCGGGGCAGGGCGGCACATATGCAGACCACCTTGCAGATATAAAACTCAGAAACAAGGCATATGCAGACTGGTCAGCCGAGTTTGTAAAGGATTGGACACCTAAAATCAATAACTTTATAATGTGGTTTGCCGAGCGCTAAGCTCGATTAAGACCGCCCCAAGTGGGCGGTCTGATTATTGGGTGATATTATTATGAGCATTGATATTTTAACAGACGAAAGAACAATAAGAGCAAAAGCACTGCTCGGAGATCGGGCAATGGAAAAGCTTGCTAATGCTCATGTTGCAGTTTTCGGAGTCGGCGGAGTCGGCTCATGGTGCGCAGAAGCTTTGGCGCGAAGCGGAGTCGGCAAAATTACACTCATAGATGACGACACAGTAAGCGAGAGTAATATTAACCGCCAGTGCTGCGCTCTTAGCTCAACCTTGCAAATGCCAAAGGTTTATGCTATGGGCAATAGAATCAGGGATATTTCAGACAGAGTTATAGTAAAAGAGCATATCCTGCGCTACGACGCAAGCACAAAAATAAGCAGCCTAAGCTCCGATATTAGCTTCATAGCCGACTGCATAGACACAGTCACAAGCAAGATTTCACTCATAAAAGAAGCCAAGGAGCAAAGCATCCCGATAATATCAGCATTAGGCGCCGGCAACAAAAAAGACGCAGAGCAACTTAAAATAGCAAACCTAAAAGACACAAGCCACTGCCCGCTTGCCAGAGTGCTGCGCCGTGAGCTGCGCCGAGAGGGAATTGAAAGCCTTCCCGTAGTCTACAGCAGCGAGCCGCCAATAGCTTCAATGTCAGATGAAACACCCCCGGAGGGCAGACGAAGCGTGCCGGGCTCACTTGTGTGGGTAACTGCAACTGCAGGGCTTTTGATGTCGCAATATATAATAAGCAGTTTAATCGAAACAGAAAAATAAAACTAAAAAAACTCCCCACAAACAGGTTAACATAATACTATTTTACAAGGGCATGAATATATGAGACTGTTTTTAGCAATATTAATATGCAAGCTGTCAAGAGCTGCAATAAGACTGCTCGGTAGAGGAGGCACCTCACTTCCGGGCAAGCTCGCCCTGCGCATACATCCGCATATAATCAAGGTGCTGTCAAAAGGCATAGACACTGTTTTAATAACGGGCACAAACGGTAAGACAACAACAGCTAGAATGACAGAAAAAATGCTAAATGATGCGGGCAAAGACTGCTTTGCAAATCGCTCGGGCGCAAACCTAGAGCAGGGAATAGCGATAGAATACATAGCTAACGCAAATGCTTTCGGCAGGGCAAAAAAGAAGTATGCGGTAATTGAGTGTGACGAGGCAGCCTTCAAAAAGGTATGCCCGGAAACCTGCCCCAAGGCAGTTTTGGTAACAAACATATTCCGCGATCAGCTCGACAGATTCGGAGAAATATCAGAGACCATAAACAGCATAAAAGAAGGGCTAAAAAACTCACCCCACACAGTGCTTTGCCTCAATGCAGACTGCTCATTGACATCCTCGCTTGCAATAGACAGGCAGGGTAAAACAGTGTTCTACGGCATAAACGAAGGCGGAGACAGCCTGCCATGCGTTTCAGATGCAAACCACTGTATCCGTTGCGGCGCAGTCTATAACTACGAATACAGAACCTTTGCACACCTCGGCAGCTTTTCCTGCCCCGACTGCGGCTACAAAAGGCAAAGCCCCGATATTTCGGTCAGCAAAATAGAATACCTAGGTAGAGACAGCAGCGAAATAATAATAAAAGAGGGTAAAAATGAGTTTAAGGCAGAAATAGCCCTGCCCGCACTGTATAATATTTATAACGCCTTAGCAGCCATGTCGGCAGCTTATGCGCTCGGGATTTCGGCAGAGAACGCGGCAAAATCGCTTTCGGGTATTAAAAGCAGCTTTGGCAGAATGGAAAGCTTTATAATCGGTGAGAGTCGTATTAAAATGATACTGGTAAAAAACCCTGCCGGCTGTGACAGAGCAATAGAATATATGTCAGGCAGCACAGAAAAATTTGATGCAGTTATCTGCCTAAACGACGCACCCTCAGACGGCACAGATATATCATGGATTTGGGACTGCGATTTTGAAGGGCTTTTTGAAAATGAAAGCTGCAGCAAAATCATTGTGTCAGGCACAAGGGCTAGGGATATGCGCCTGCGGCTTAAATATGCCGGCGGAGATGAGAGCCGAATGACAATAATAGACGATGATGCAGAGCTTATTAAAGCGGTGCTCGCTCTTCGAAATCAAGTTTACATAATGCCAACATATTCGGCGATGCTCAAGCTAAGAGGAAGCTTAGCCGAGCTGGGCGGTAAGAAGGAGTATTGGAAATAATATGAAATTAAAAATATGTCATTTATATCCCGATATTCTAAATCTCTACGGTGACCGCGGCAATGTGATGTGCATGCAAAAAAGACTTATGTGGAGAAACATAGAAGCTGAAATCACACAGGTACCCTACGGTGACAACAGCAGCCTTTCTGATTTTGACATCTTTTTCATAGGCGGAGGTCAGGATTTTGAGCTGGGGCTTTTGATTTCGGATCTGAAAACGGGCAAGGGAGACAACATCAAAGCAGCCGTCAATGACGGCAAGAGCTTTCTTTGCATATGTGGCGGCTATCAGATTATGGGTAGAAGCTACGAGCTTAGAGACGGCACAAAATACGACTACTTAGGTGCCTTAGCTGTTCACACAGTTTCCGGAAAAAGCAGAAATATAGGCAACACAATAACAGACACAAAAGACTATGGCGCAATAGTGGGCTTTGAAAACCACATTGGAATGACTTACTTAGACGAGGGTGTTGTGCCCCTCGGAAAAATCAGACTCGGCTTTGGAAATAACGGTGAGGATGGCACAGAGGGAGCCATATATAAAAATGTAATATGCACATATCAGCACGGACCTGTGCTGCCTAAAAACCCCGTCTTGTGCGATGCAATATTAGAAACAGCCCTAAAAAGAAAATACGGCAGAGCTGATCTTGCACCCTTAGACGATACCTTTGAAAATGAGGCTCACGACTCGGTTATAAAAGCCTTAATGGATAGGCAGAAATAAAATAATAAAACGGAGCGAAGTTGCTTTTGACTATCGAAAAAGAAGTAAGCATTATATTTGGAATACTAGACTCCGGCGCAGGCGGGCTGCTTGCGGCAAAAAAGCTGCATGAAATCTGCCCCTGTGCCGATATCATATACTACGGCGACTCTGCCAACATGCCATACGGCAGCAAAAGCAGCGAGGAAATAATAAAGCTGTCAAAAAAATCGGCAGAGCATTTAGTCAGCCAAGGAGCAGATGCAATTTTAATTGCCTGCGGAACAGTCAGCTCTGTTGCACTTACTGAGCTGAGAAGCTTATATAATATTCCGTTTTTCGGAGTAATAGAAAAAGCAGCGCAAACAGCAGCAGAAAAAACTAAAACTGGCAGAATAGGCATAATCTCAACCCCTGCCACAATGAAATCAGGCGCATTTAAAAACAGCATAAAAGCTCTCGGAAAAGACTGTATAATAGAAGAAGCGAGCAGCGATAAGCTTGCAGAAATGCTTGAGCGCAAAAAAGCGACCTTAAGCGAAATTACAAACGAAATAGCCTACTGCACAAAGAATTTAAGAGAAGCTCAAATAGACACTCTGATTCTCGGCTGCACGCACTTTCCGCTTGCCATAGAAGAATTTAAAAAAGCACTGCCGGGTGTATCGCTTATTGACAGCGGAGCCTGTGCAGCGGAGGAAATAGCGCAGAGCACGGGGGCATACAAAGCCGAAAAAGAGCAAAAAGCTAAAAATATCGAAGGTAAACTAATAATCCAAACAAGCGGAGAAGCTCAAATCTTTCAGACTATTGCAGATGAGCTTTTTGGCAAGGATAAGCTGATTGTTACTAAACTTTGTCTTTGACACAGTGGCAGTGATGTAGTATAATCGCAAATCAATAATCATGCTTATTATATTAGTATAAGGCAATCAGACAACGGAGAAATGCAATGAAAGATGTAATTGTTTCAATAAAAGGAATACAGAACTTCCCGCACTCGGGAGAAGAGCCGGTAGAGCTTATTACAAACGGTAAATACAGCTTCAAGGACGGCATAGGCAAGCTGCGCTATATGGAGAGCGAGCTCACCGGAATGAAAGGCACAGAGACCCAGTTTGAATTCGGCAAGGATGAAGTTATCCTCTCGCGCACAGGCACACTAACCAGCCAAATGGTGTTCAAGAAGGGCAAGAAAAGCACATTCCTGTATGACACACCCTTCGGCTCATCAACAATGAGCCTCGACACGCACACAATCGAATCCTCTTTCGGTCCGCGCGGCGGAAAAATGGAAGTTGACTATGTAGTTGATTTTGACCACGCAATTGTGGGCAGAAACACCTTCAC
>JAAZCZ010000054.1 GCA_012513005.1 Oscillospiraceae bacterium
CGAGGTGATATTTGCATCTCCATTTGCTGTGTGATAAACTTTTTATGTCATCATTCATGACATTGACCTCCTTTTTAGTTGATGCGGTTGGCGAACCTTCATCATCCTATCACAGGGGGTCTTTCGCTATAAGCATTTTTTCTCACCGGCAGTGCCGGTGGTTGACTTGGGCTAAAGCTCCAATTCAAAAGCGGTAAGGTTTTTTCCTTACCGCTTTTATTACTTTGATTATTAGTATATCGGGGTTCTCTTGCCTTCCATTACTTCGTTTTGTGTTTTTAGAAGTTTTTCCATAATAAGCACATCTTTTAAAAGCGGTGCTAAGCCGTAATCCTCGTTTGAAACTAATATAACAGCACAGGTGCCGTCTTTTTCACTGTCTGTCAGGCTAATATCGGATACATAGGCTCCTGCCTGAACAAAACCGAGTTCAAGACCATCTTTGTTGTAGATTGTGATGTCAATAAGCCCGCTGTGCATAGCTTCTATCATTCTGGTATATGGCAGCGGAACAAACTCTACCTTCTGTCCGGTTTTCGCCTCGTACTTTGCGCCAAATCTCGACCGTATCATTAGGGCATGGTCTGGTGAATTCGAGTCTATTCCGACTTTAAGAACTTTCTTTTCTTTCCATGCTTTATCTCGGTAAGCCATTGCATAGCCCCCAAGATATGAAAGTGGCGGCAAAGACATCAGAATATGAAGTGAAGGCTCTCTGTCGCAAATAATTTGAGCTGCTACCTTTGACATTGTAGCAAAATGGAACTTGCCGGACATAATAGCCTGTGCCCTTGTCTCTGCTCCCTGCATGTAGGCGAATCTGAAAGGAATTCCCATTTTATCCATTAGGCTGTATATACCTGTTGCCAATCCCTCGTGCCTTTTAGTGTATGGCAGCGGCGAACAGCCTACGATACTCTCCCACGCTGTTTCCCGCCACAGCTTGGAATAGTCTGTACTAACAAGAAAAGTGCCTAAGCTTCCTCGTTTATTCAGTACAATAGCCCCTGTTTCTTCAAGCATTGCAATGGCGTTTTGAACAAGACCTCTCGAACAATCAAATTCTTCGGTAAGCTCAGCTATTATCGGAAGCCTGTCTCCCCTAGCGAGACCAAACAGTCTTCTTGCAAGCATAATTCTTATCAGACCTTGTTTAGAATATAAGCTGCTATTCATCTTTAGTCTCCGACTTAGAATACTTTTCGAGCTTACGGAATATTTCAAGATTTGTCTCGTACATTTTAAGATATACGTTTTTATATATATCCTCGTATACCTTTACATTTTGGGGGATAGGCTCAAAGACCTTGTCGACCTTGAGCATATGCTCAACGCCGTCTTTTTCATCCTCGTAGAACGAAGCGTAGATACCGGCAGGTATAGCAGCTCCCTGCCCGCACACTTCTTTTGTTTTTAATCTTGTTGCCGGAACATTGAAAATATCTGCAGTAAGCTGCATAGCTACATCCGACTGGCTACCGCCACCTACAATGATCAGCTCTCTTATATCTTTTTTAGTTTTCTTTCTGATTTTTCCGTAGCCCATTTTTAGTGAATAGGCAATACTCTCCAAAATTGCACGGTATATATGCTCCGGCAAATGTGTGTCTGTAAAGCCCATGATGCAGCCCTTTGCCTCGGGGTAAACAACATAGTGAGGTGCCCAAAACGGGAAAATAAAAAGTCCGTCACTACCGGGAGGAATTTTAGCCGCTTTTTCATTAATATTCTGAAGAAACTCTGGAAAGTCTGCCTCTGCAGCATACTGATTGCAAAACCATGTTACAAGCCAGTATCCTCGGTCTATCAAAAATTCCTCATAATACATGTTTCTTATGCTTGAAGGGAATGTATAGAACGAGAACTTTTTATCTGCAACATATTTTTTTGATGTGACTGAAATTGTGGCAAGTGTTCCGTATGATATTACCGCAGTATCCTCAGAAAATGCTCCTGAACCTAATACCTCACACTGCTTATCTCCACCTGCTGAAATAATCGGCAAGCCCTCCGGAAGCCCGGATTCTAAAGCTGCTTTTTTTGTTACCTCGCCCATCTTTTCACCGGGAGGATAGAGATTGTCTGCAAGCTGATCTCTTCGCACTCCCATCGCTTGATAAATTAGGTCAAGCTTATAATACTCAAGCTTCTTAGTATCAAAGGGTATTACGCCGCTTTGCATACCCAAGGAGTCTGCAAATTCCCCGGTGAGCTTATATGTGATAAGACCGCCCATAGTGAGGTACTTTGCGGTACTATTCCATGTCTCGGGCTCGTGATACTTAAACCAGTTGAACTTAGAACGAGCTAGGATAAACTCCATTACTCCCCGTTCAAAAAGATATGCCAGTTTCTTTGTGCCGCCCCACTTATGCTTAGCTTCAAAAACAGCCTCAGGCGCTCTTCTCTGATCTACCCATGTTATCCAGTCGCGGATATACTCCCCGTTTTCATCAAGCGGAATAATATTATCTCTGTTTGCAGTTATTGAGCAGGCTGCCACTCGGTTAATATCATCGCCCATGCTCTTGCAGAGCGCATTACAAACAGTGCAAACATTTTCCCATACCGAGGGAGCCGGGAGCTCAGCCCAGCCCGGTTGCAGCGAATAATGAGGTTCTGTGAGTATTCTTTCTGTTGCAACATTCTCACCGTCATTTGTGAAAACCATTGCTCTTACACTTTGTGTTCCTACATCTATGGACATAATATAGTCTTTTTCCATATCTGACCACTTCCCATCAAGAACTGATTTTTATTATTAATAATACGAGCACTTTGCTGTAAGTATAATACAATATTTACAGCAAAGCACTATAAATTAAGTTTAGTTTTCTTCTTCGGATTTTAAAGCCTCGTAAATCGGCATAAACTTTTCCTGATATTCTTTAGGAGCATATTTTTCCAAAGTGTGTTTTATGTTCCATTCATTTATAACTGTTTGCTGCTTTTGATTTGCCCATACTTCAAACTTTTTGCGCACAGCTGCTCTGTACATCGGAGGCAGAGACTCCATTATTTTGTCAAACATCTGTTTGCTGTTACCTGTCCACTCAAGTTCACTAATTTTAATTTTTGCCATTTTTATTCATCCTTTCAGTATTTGTTTGTAATCTCCAATAATGCCGTAGTCTACTTGTGAAAATACTTCTGCATCGGGGTCTTCATTAATAGCGAGCAGTGTATTTACAAGGCGCAGACCTGCCATTGTTTTTCTGCTTCCGGAAACTCCAAGCAAAATTGCAAGCTTTGCTTTAACAGCTGTTCCGCTCACTCCTATTTGTTTTTCAAAAGGAGCTAAACCGCCTTGAATTAAGGGTCTTGTAACGCCCCAAGTCATTTCATTATCTTCTGCCCATTTTACAAGCTTGTCAAAATCTGTCTTCGAACTGACTGCGTTTCCAATAACCAGCACTTTATCAGAAAACTGCTTTTCTGCAGGTTTAACAGCTTCTTCTGATATTATTTTATATTTTTCGCTGTATTTAGCTAAGACCTGCTTTTTAATGATTTTTCCTTCTGTATCTGCCTTCTTAGCTTCGGGAAACATTTCTTCTCTAACAGTCGCCAGAGCCGGCTTTTTTGTGCTGTAAATTGCCGTCATGAGTCTATCTTCAAACGCAGGTCTTATTTGTATTAATTTGTTATCTTCCCAAATAAAGCCTGTGCACGAAGCGGTTAGCCCGAGTTTGAGCCGTACCGCTATTTTTGACGATAGCCACCTGCCCCTTACATTTGCAGGAAACAGCACTGCATCCGGGGAAATTTCCTCGATATAATCAATAACTCCCTCAAGTAACAGATCATCTGCACTGCTGCCTGCGCTGCTAAAAGCAATTACTTCATTTGCAATAAGTTTTACATCGTTAGCGTAGTGCTCATTGCAAAGCACTGTGACTTTAGAAGCGTTAATTTCCGACTGCAGTGCACCTATGAGCTCTGATGTTATATGTGTGTCGCCCAAATGAACAGCAGCAAAAACTCCATCTGCTAAATCTTTTGAATCTGTGCACTTAGCTTTACTTAAAGCTATTGCGTTGCCCGATTCATCGTTTTCACTGCAAAGCAGTTCCCTAATAAAATCAGTATATTCGCTATCAATAATCTTTGCACTGCGCTTAGGCGCTGCTGCTACCATAGCGTGAATTTTTGTTAATGATGCATTATATCCGTAACTATCCGGATTGCTGTCTGCAAGATCGCTGACTGAAATTTTTATAATATCCTTTTTTCTCGCAGCATTCTTTTCTCTCATGCTGGAATAAAGCTTTGGAAAAGCTCCTGATTTCGGCACTAATACAGCAGGCGACGAAATTTGAATAGTTTGCCTAATGCCCTCATTTTCCCTGACTGCTATCATAGACTTGCTTTTTGCATCAATTTCGATAAACTCAATTATACCATAGTAGCAGGAAAACCCCAGAAATTCCGCAATTGCGCCCGGCACCTGCCCTGTGTCACTATCGGATGATTTTTCTCCGCATATGACATAGTCTGCTTTTCCAATATGCATAATAGTTTGGCTAAGTGCATATGCAGTTATATAGCTGTCTGAGCCCCCAAGCGCCGGGTCATCTAAGTGATACGCACTCATAGCTCCCAGTGCCAGAGCTTCTCGCAGAGAAGCCCTGGCTTGTTTTGGACCCATTGTTATCGCAGCTGATATTATCTCGGGACAATTATTTTGCATTTGTGACAGCAAGGATATGGCATCATTATCTGCCGGATTCGGAACAGAGCCTGCACTTTCTCTAATAAGCGAGCCTGTTAAGGGGTCTGTTTCTATTGTTTTGCTGTCTGGTACTTGCTTTACGCAAATATATACATTAATCACAGTTAATTAGTGTGCCGGGGTTCATAAGAAAGTCCGGATCAAATGCTTTCTTTATTGTTTTTAGCATTTTAAGCCCGGAGCCAAGCTCAGACTCCATATATTTAGCCCTATGTTTGCCTATGCCGTGGTGGTGCGCTATTGCTCCTCCGTTTTTGACTGTCTCTTCCTCAATAATATCCCAAATTCTCCTGTGCAGCTTTTCAACATCATCACTACTCATGTCGGGAGATGGCATTGCGCCTATCTGGAAATATATGTTTGTGCCGTTTAGGTATGAATGAGAAGAATGTCCTGATAGGAATAAAACCTCATGTACTTCGTCGTAGACGCGGTCTATTGTATTTTCGTAGATATTACCGATATCAGACCAATTTCCGGAAATCTCTATAGTATCTACAAGTAGTCCCTGTTTGCCGTATTCTTCATACTCATCAGCAGCATCATTTCTGTGTGCAAGCCAAATATCAACCGGTTTCTCTCCTGCTGATATTGCATCAGTTCCCACTACGCGCTCTATTATCTCCTGCTCTGCGCGCACTTTTTCCTTTGCTCCCTCGCAGAGGAAAAGAATTAAGCTCTCGTCTTCTTCCATAAAAGCACCGTAGGGTTTTTCGCACTCAAGCCAGTCGTGAAGCCTGACTACCGCCGGTTTTATTCCCTCGCGCATAACTTTGCGAATTACCTCAAGTCCTTCTCTGGTGCCTTCTACACGGTAAGCCTGCTTCCATGTTGCCTCAGGCTTGGGAAACACTTTGACTGTTACACGAGCTACTATTCCGACAAATCCCTCGCCGCCTAAGAAAATGTGTCTTAAATCCGGACCTGCTGATTTTCTGGGATTTGCTTTTATTTCTACAACTTCGCCGTTAGGCAGTACGCCCTCCATGCCCAAAAGTAGGTCTTCAATTCCGCCGTATTGGGTTGAAAACTGACCAATCGAGCGTGTTGCAACAAGACCGCCCATCTGTGCTAAATCCATTGACTGGGGATAGTGTCCGAGAATATAGCCCTTTTCGTTTACATATGCTTCTAAGTCTTTTATCATAACGCCGGCTTCGGCTGTTATGCAAAGGTCTTCGTCCGACAGCTCACCAATTTTGTTAAGGCGCTTAACATCAATAACTACAGCGTTTGTGTCTCTGCACTCAGCTCCGCCCAAAACACCTGAGCCACCGCCGTAGGGGATAATGGGAACTTTGTTTTCTCTGCAAATTGCAACTGCGCGAGCAAGTTCTTCTGTGTTTTCCGGCTCGACAACGCAAAGCGGCAGTGTGGGTTTCCAACCCATATGTCTCTGAAGTAGACGAATTGCCAAGAGGTCTGTTGCTCTTTTTGTTCTCTGCTCCTGTTCTGTGAGTACCCTGTCTTCACCAAGAGCCGATTTTAGTCTGCTGATTAAATTTGATTCCATAATTTTCTCCTCGCTTTTATTCAGTTTATTCAGGTATGATAATTGTTTTTGATGAAATAATATTTGAGCCTGTGTTTAATATGTTTTCAATCAAAACTTGATTGGCATAAACGGGAAGCTTACACTCGTGTGTTTTAAGCTTTTTTAGTACTGCGTCCAATTTTTCCTTTGGAATTGGGCTGTCTGAAATAACGGGTAAAAAGGTTTTTTCTGCACCGGCAACTGAGACTACCGTGGTTATAATGCGCATCGGGTTTGTCATCTCGGCTATTGCGTATGCTTCGCCTTTTGGGCAACTATTCCCGCTCACCTTATATCCTTCGGGCGATGTCGTTACTGTTAGTTCACAGCCCATAGGGCACTGTATACATGTCATTTTTATTTGCCCCCTTCCTCTTCACCACATACTGAAATCACAATATTCTCCGTGCCGCAATCAAAGGGTTTAACTTCGATATTCAGCATTTCCTGCGGTCTTAAAATTCTATACTTTTTTTCAAATAGTATCCTATCGCCTTGGCTTACCGTTAAAACTGCGTTTTTTAAAACTTTCTTAACTCTGCAAAATATTTCTAGAGGTTTATCACTATTTCCGCTGCGATACTGTATTGGCAGAGCTCCTGTTACATCCTTGCCTGCTTCAATTTTACACACAATAGGCAGAATGTTTCCGTTTTTAATAAACTCAAAAGCTCCGCTTGCAGCAATTTCTCCTGTTCTTGAAACATTATCTGTTAAATCAAATACGCTGACTACATTGCCTGCCGCAAAAATTCCGGGTACCATAGTCATAAAATTATTATCGATTATAGGCCCGTTTGTTTGCTCTGAGAGCGGTACATCTGCCTTTAGAGAAATCTCATTTTCGGGTATCAGCCCGACCGAAAGTACCAAAAGATCACAGGGTATATATCTCTGCGTATTAGGAATTGGCTTATAATCATCATCTACCTGTTGTACAGTAACTCCCTCAACTGCATACTTTCCGTGAATTTCGGTTACTGTTGTTGACAAATGTAGTGGGATATTATAATCATCAAGACACTGAGAAATATTTCTTTGAAGACCACCCGGACGATTCATAATTTCGTAGACGCCTTCGACCTTAACATCCTCTAAGGTCATTCTTCTTGCCATAATGAGTCCAATGTCTCCTGAACCTAATATTACAGCTTTCTCACCGGGAATGAGTCCTTCCTTGTTTATATACCTCTGAACTGTACCGGCTGTCAGAACACCTCTTGGTCTGCTGCCCATAATATGCGCCTGCATTCGGCTTCGCTCTCGGCAACCCATGGCTAGAATAACAGCCGTTGCAGTTATTTTTGTGAGTCCTGACTCGGAGCTTATAACAAAAACTTCTCTGTCTTTTGTCATGTCCACAACCATTGTGTTGAGCATTATTTTTACATCCAGCTTTTCTGCTTCGTCGATTTGCTTTTGAACATACTGCGGACCTGAGAGTGTTTCTTTGAATCTTTGTAGTCCAAATCCGTCATGGATGCACTGCTGAAGTATTCCTCCTGCCTCGTTATTACGCTCAACAATCAAAACATCATTTATGCCGAGTTTTTTGCCATGAATTGCTGCTGCTAAACCTGCTGGACCCGCACCTATTATCAGTAAGTCAACCTTGATTTCTTTCATAACGATGCCTCCGGGAGCATTTCTTTATCTTCCTTTTTACGGCTATGCGAAAGCAGAACCGAAGAGTTTTTCTTTTTAAGGTCTATCTCGCAAGAGTCATAATTTAGCTCTCTTGACATTATCTCAACAATTTTGGGGCCACAGAAACCGCTCTGGCACCTTCCGGCTCCAGCCCTTGTTCTGCGCTTTATACCGTCTAAAGTGCATGCCGGCGGGTTTCTGTGCATGGCATCTACGATTTCAGCTTCGGTAACAAGCTCACATCTGCACACTACATTGCCGTATTTAGGATTTTCTTTAATCAGCTTATCTTGCTCTTCACGGCTTTTGTTTCTAAAAACTACCGGAGGTATTCGGATTGGGTTCCAATCGTGCTTTTGTGTAATGCTTCTGCCTTCAGACTCGAAATAATTTAGAACAAGTCCTTTGACCCTTTTTGCAATAGCCGGTGCTGATGCCAAGCCGGGAGACTGTATTCCGGCGCAGTGAATAAATCCCGGAGTATTCTTGGCAGCTTCAATAATAAAATCTTCTTTATAATCAGCGGGCCTGTTTCCTGCAAAAAATGAAATAACATTCTTTTTGCCGGCACCGGGAAACATTTCTATACCTCGCATATAGGCATATTCAAATTCATCAGCTAAGACAGATGTGTCTTCCTTGTTTTCTATTTCTTTTGCAGACGGCCCTAACAGCGGGTTTCCGGACACTGTTCTCTGTGCTCCGCCTCCCTTTGAATGGCTGCTGCTGTCGAGCTTTTTTACACGCGTAATATTTCTTTTTGCTCCAATAGTGTTGCGGTCTAATATTATAATAGCGCCTCTTCTGGCATGTATTGTATAAAACTGCTCGTCAGCCATTTTGGCTACTTCATCTGCGTATACTCCTGCTGCGTTAATTACACAGCCCGTTTCTATTATGCCTTTTGATGTTAAAATTCTCTCGATTTTTCCCGAATTTTTATCTATGCCGAGTATTTCGGTGTCCATCATAAATTTAGCACCGTTAGCAGCAGCATTTTCTGCCAAAGCAATTGTGACTTCAAACCCGTCTACATAAGCAGTGCTGGGAGTATAAAGTCCAACTATTGCTCCTTTTGGCACATCAGGCTCAATCTGCATAATTTTTTTGCCAAAAATAAGTCTCATTCCCGGCACTCTGTTGAGTCTGCCGGCAATATATGCCAAATATAGCGTTATCATTTTGTCGCCTTTATAAGCGGCTATAATAGAACCTGTGCGCTCAAAGGCAAAGCCTAAATCCCTTGCCCACTGATCATACAACTTGTTGCCCTCAACATTCATTTTTGCCTTTAATGTTCCGGGCTTTACGGCATTTCCGGGATGAATCATACCGTTATTAGCCTTAGATGCACCCATTGAAACTTCGCTCTCTTTATCAATAACTATTACGCTTAGATTTAGAGCTGAAAGCTCCCTTGCTATAGCGCAGCCACTGACACCTGCTCCGACAATAACTACATCTGCAGAAGCTATAGTTCCCAAACTGAGAGCTTCATTTAAATCCTCAAGACCGGTTTCTTTTTTTATACTGCCTTTTACTCTGATATTATTAACTACATTTTTTACTCCTCGAGTTTTTGCAGCAAAAAAACCGCTTTCGACAACCTGATTCCAATTATCGGCAGTTCCGTTTAGCGTTACAATCTTGTCATTGCTTATTGACACGGCGAGCCCGTCTATGCTAAACCCCAGCTTATTCTGCATATTTTTTAGTAATTTTTCTGCTTTCATGGCAATCCCCAATCATAGAAAAAATATACAATATACAATAATTCGTACATTTAACGAATAAAAAAATACTTAAATCTTAAATATAAAACGCAAAATATGTGCCAAAAATCTAATTAATGAACTTTTTAAGAGAATAAGCCTTCCGCAGAAGCTTAGTTTCAAAATCTGCAATTAGTATAGCATCAAATATTAAAAAGACCAAACCAAATTGTTCAATAATTTGTACATTCATGTTTTTTTATACTATCCCCTGTTATTAGGGCGTTTTGACACTAAAATAAACATCCACCGGCTTAGCCGGTGGTTTTTCATATGCGGGCAAAGCCCTCTGTTCCTCGCAACACGTCAAACGTGTAATACGATCTGCCAGTTGCGGTAAGACTGTTACTTGCTGCCCGTAAACGGGCCAGCTTCAC
>JAAZCZ010000010.1 GCA_012513005.1 Oscillospiraceae bacterium
GTTGCCGCTGCATTTTTGGCTGCGTATATGTCGGCAAGAATGAAGTCTAAAGCCTCTTCGTTTTTGCATTTTTCTGCAATTACTTCGGCAGCAATACCCGGCTTGGTTTTGGGGCTATCCTATGTGCTTACATTTAAAGGCAGCCCGATTTTTGGAACAATGCTACTGCTTATTATGGTAAATCTTATTCACTTTATAGCCTCGCCTTATCTCATGATGTATAATTCTCTCTCAAAAATTAATGAGAACTTAGAGGGCGTCGGGCAAACGCTGGGAATCAGAAGAGCATACCTGATAAAAGATGTTATTATTCCTCAGTGCAGATTTACTATTTTTGAAATGTTTTCATATTTCTTCGTAAACTGTATGATGACAATTTCTGCTGTCTCGTTTTTGGCGACAACGGCAAATAAGCCGGTGTCATTAATGATAAATCAGTTTGAAGCCCAGATGCAGCTTGAAAATGCGGCAGTTGTATCACTTCTCATCCTCTTCGTGAATCTGTTTATTAAGGCAATTGTACATTTATTAAAAAGACACGCAGGCACGGCAGAGCCGGTGACAAACTAAGGCAGTCAAAATAATATAAATTACAGCAAAAAGCTGCATCAGAAAATTTTCTGATGCAGCTTAAACGTTATTGGCATTTAAAGGCGTTGCCATAAATGCGAGCTTTGCTTATATAATAATTTACTCTGTTTGGGCTGTTTTTGTCTTGGAAAACAGCTCCTTAAAGTCAGCAGCTGCGAAGATGCCGCAGACTATGACTATTATAGAGCAGATGATTGTAATGGGGGTTAAAACGCTTGTATCGCCCAGTATTATTACAGTAAAGAGTATTGCCCATGCAGCGTAGGAGACATTGAGCGCCATTGACTTTGATGCGCCGATTGCTGCAATTGCCTTGTAGTAGAAGAGATATGATATTGTGGCAAAAAACGCTGCTATTATAATAACCGGAATGAGCCAGCCTGTGCTTGTTGCAAAAAGACTGACTGTAAAGCCCCAGCCGCGAAGCAGGGGAAGCAGGACAATGCCGTATACCAAAGCAGAGGTGGTCTGCCTGATTAAAAGGGCGTACTCGTCTTTGACCTTGGGATCCTGCATGCACTTAGCCAATATAACAGCCTCAATTCCCCAGCCGAAGGAGCACATCAAGGTGCCCACAATGCCTATCCAGAAATTTGTGATGTTAAGCTCGGGTGAGTAGCTAAGCCCGTAGACTCCGAGGAGGGTCAGGATTAGAAGAGCCCATCTGTACCACTGCATTTTTTCTTTTAGGAAAATAAAGGCTAATATTGCCCCGATTGCGGGGAAGATTGCGCTGGCAACGGCGCCGATTGAAGCGCCCATGTATTTAATAGACAAAACATAGCCGGTCATGCCGATAGGTCCGCCTATAACCGCTGCCAAAACAACATACTTGCCGCTTTTAGTCCCTACTAATGCCCGCCAGACCTTGCTGAGGTTGCCGCGAACGCCGTTATATATTGCTGCCCAAATGGCAGAAAAGAAGTCGTGAATAAATGTGCTTACAAAGGGAGCTAAGAAAATTGCCTGCTCGGTGCTTACAAAGGGAGTCATTCCGAGAGCTATGCCTATAATAACTGTTTCAAGTGCCCATGTAACGCCTGCTAAAATTCCGTATGTCATAATATTACCTCTTTTTCTTTCGTCTTTTTTAAGCTTCGAATACTAAGAGTGCTTTTGCAATGCTTTGCGTTAACCCCGATAATTAAAGAGCATCAAGCTCCGCAATAAAGCCCTTAAGGCGCTCAAATCTCTCCTGCGCCCAGTCTTCCATGGGCTGCCCGTCATACGGAACTCTGGCTTTTGCCCAGAGCGTCCACAAAAAGTCGACATAGATTTTGTTGGCAAGCAGATGCCTCATATCTGCATCCGTAGGCTCTCTTTGCAGGTACTCAGAAAGAAGGAGCTCATCATGCTGTTTTTTATACACAGCTTCGATTGAAACAGCGGCTAAGTCCCAAAAACCGTCGTTCATGCCTGCGTATTCCCAGTCAATCAGATACATACGCTCACTGCCGGACATGACCCAGTTTTCACATAGAGGGTCGTTGTGGCAGGGGGCGTTTTCTGTGTTGCATGTGGCATCTATTTCGGACTTAATCTCCATTACCTTAACTT
Source organism: Oscillospiraceae bacterium (assembly GCA_012513005.1). GTDB lineage: Bacteria > Bacillota > Clostridia > Oscillospirales > Oscillospiraceae > Scatomorpha. The sequence goes on from JAAZCZ010000010.1 coordinate 2,149, forward strand.
TCACAGCCTCATAGTCGGAAAACATCGGCACATTTTTGTCGTTTATTATTTTTTCGTAGCCGCTTGCCATAGAGAAAACCTCAAAAGGCACGCCTGTGTCGACTGCGCTTTTGTGCAGTCGCCTCAGAACATCGGCTGCTTTTTTAATATGCAGGGGGTTTTTCATGGTATCTGCCGACATTGTATCGGCGTTTGAAATTAATAAGGACACCTTATCTCCGTTTTCGCCAAAGTATAAAAGCTCTGCATCAATGCCCAAGTTGCACGCAAGCTCGGTGCTTTTTTGCTCGTTTTTACGGCAGATTAGCTCCTCGGTACCCTCACCGGGGATACGAACGGCATATTCGCTGCCGTCAGCAAATGAGACTTTATATGTGCGGTTTGTGAGCCCACCCATACGCTCAATTTCCGTATAGTCTGATTTTCCCGGCGCTATGCTAAGAAGTTTTGCAACGGTGCCAAGGTCTTGCTTTAGTATTTCTTTAGCCATTAATTTTCCACCATTTCTTGTCAGTATAGTTGTATCTGTAAAGAACCCCGTCGTATGAAAAATCAAAGCCTACGGCTCCGGTAAAAAGGGGGTCCTTTATTGCGCTTATGTTATAAAGCTCAGATTCTTTGCAGCCGAGCTCATTGGAAATCTGCTTTAGTATCTTTGACCTTGTGTCATTTATATAGCTTTTATCAAAGGCGCGCAGCTCATCTAAGCTGTCTATCTCCGCTATTATGCTGTTTTCATACCTGCGAACCTTGAGCTTTAAGTCATCTAGGTGATTTGCATATATAGACTCCCAAAGAAGCCCTGCCGTTTCGGGCAAATTATATTCAGAAAGCAGTATCTCTGTGAATTTTTCGCTGAATTTTCTGTCCCAGAATACATGCCCCATCATATAAAGAGAGTCTTCTCCGCCTATTGTGACCTTGTTAATATAGCCATCGGCATCGGTTTTTACACACCACTCGTCTGTTTTTCCCTCGGCATATAGTGCGGAATAATAGGGCTCTGACACTTCGCTCTCAAAGGGATTTTCAGTAAAATAATTGTCCGCCGAGCAGACATAGGAGTTGCCGAGATACTCTCGCACAGCATAAATGCTGGAATTATTATTGCGAATGTTGTAGTCATCGTTTTCGACTATGCGAACATTAAACTTATCTTTAAGATAAAATAAACGCTCCTTCATATAGCCGACAACGATAATAATGTCGCCTATACCGGCGTCTTTTAGCTGCTTTATTTGCCGCTCAATTAAAACCTCGCCTCTGACATTTAACAGGGGTTTTGGAGTTTCATAGGATAAAGGGGCAAAGCGGCAAGATGTTCCTGCCGCCATAATTATTGCGTTATCTGTTTTATATTTCAAAACTTGACCTTCTTTATTAAATAAAATAATAACTAATCTATATTTGGCATAACCGAGGGTTTGTCTGAGTATTTCCAGTTATTCAGATTCCAAATATCATCCTTAACAGATGCCCAGCGGGCTTCCGTGAAGGTGTTGCCGTTATTATACTGTGGGTTCCAGTTGTTTGAAAAACTGAGGAAAAGCTGCTGTGTAGTTTTCTTTGAGGAGTCTATACTATTACCTGTGAATGGGTTTTTGGGATTATCAATCAGCCCCTGCATAGCTATTGCGGGCACATCGGCGTTTGTCATAAATTCATGGGAGCTGTGAAATCCCGTGCTGCCGAAGTCTTTTACCATGAGCAGGGGGAAAAAGCCCGTGAAATCATTTTCAGAGTCGATAAAAAGCTCCTTAACCTGCCCCATTCTCCAGCCGTGGTCTGAGACTAAGATTATCCTTGTGTTGTCATAGACCTCGTTTTCCTTCAGATAGTCAAACCACTTGCCGAGCTGCAAAAAGCTTGCCATTGCTGCCTGGTAGTGAACAAACTCATAGCTGCTTTCCATACTAAGAGTCTTACCGTTTAGCACGAAGCGATCAGCGTTATTTTTTTCAAATTCCCTGTTGTCAACTTCCTTGGCGGGGATATATTCAGGCTCCTTTAGCATCATGGGTTCGTGAGTTGCGTTGTTTGACATCAGGAGGAATGTGTTTTTATTTTCATCCCCGATTTTGCTCATATTGTGCAGGTTTTTCAGCACACTGTAATTCGACATAAAGGACGAGAATATGCCGCTTGCTGTGTGCTCTCCCGTAATTATCTGAGATGCGGTCATCTCCGGGTGGAAATAATTTCCGTTATCATAGAGAGGTATTTGAGCCAAAATCGGCATGGACTTTAATACACCGAAGCAGAAGAAATTTCGCTTATTGTTGCTTATGAGCTTTTCTTTCTCAATGGGGTCTGTGAATCTTCCGATGGTGTTATATGCCTTAACGCTGGGCAAGTCTTTATATAATTTGAGTGGCGGAATCCAGGTATAACTTTCAAATACGGGGTCGCAGACAGTTACATCAAAGTTGTTTTTGCTGAAAACTGCGGGCATCACACGAAGAGCCTCATCGTGCTTTTTTTGAAGCGGTTCAGTCTCGCGCCTGTTCATTTCAAGCGGGGTATATTCATAGCCTCCAAAGAGTGCCGGTGTAGCTAAGTTTGTGCAAAGACCAAAGGATATTACATTAGAATAATAGGTAAAGCCCGAAAACTGCTCCTTTAATTCCGGCTTTTCGTTAAATATATAGGGGAAATACTCACCCTTTGCCCTGTCCAGCATTAATACTATGACATTTTTTGCTGTTTTGCTGAGAGTAATCTCGGGCATATCCTTAGATTCTAAAACAGCGCTTTGGTCAATTTGCTTTATTGAACTGTTTATCGCGACAGCATTAATCCCGGACATAAGCCCCGTTGCAATGCAGGCAACCACAAGAATATTTAATAAATGTTTCCTGTATTTGACGGCAAAAATAAATATTACTGCAATCACAATGATTGTGATAGCTGCATTTATTATGTGCGCGCTAAAATCGAAGCTGAGCCCCTGCTCATACAGCAAAGCAGTGCTGAGCACACCGAGCTTTTTACCGAAAAACATGTAGTTAATTACAGCAAGCACAGAAAATGCAGCAAATGCCTTTTCAAAAACAACACGGGCACGGGGTTTTGCCAGCCTGTAAAAAACACCTGACCACAATAAGAAGGCACCCAAAGCAAGGCAAAGCGAGTTTAGCAAATATATTAGTGGATTGAAAAGACTTGCAACATCAAAAAATTCCTGCGGTGAGGATTTTATTACTGACGACGGAATCAAAACTCCAATGAAAAGAGCGAGGAAAATGCCCGCTGCAAAAAAGAGCTTGGGATTAGAATTTGCAGGCGCAGCTTCTTTGTTGCCTAAAAATCTAGCTTTTATAAAGATGTACAAAAGAGGCGTTTGCAAAAGTGCCGCGATTATCAGCATTGCAACGCGTCTTTCCAAGGAGGGATTGTTATTAAAGAACAGCACATAAGCGAGAACGGCAAGACCGCCGAGCGAGAATAAAATGGCAACGACCTTGCCGGGGTTTTTAAGCTTATAGAAAATAGTTTTCAGAAGTGAAAACAGGTTATTCAAGGTCCAGTAGAAGACTAATCCCGAGGGAGAAGAGTATAAAAACACGAGGAAAAATATAGCCATGCCGTAGAGCTGAATTTTGGATTTAAGCGTAGCTCCCTTCGTGAAAATGACACAGCTTACAAGATTAATTGCTGTCATAATGATGGGCAGCAAATTAATAGAAACGCCTGCAATTAACAAAAGCGCATCAGGTCTGCCGAGGTCAGCAATCGGACCTAAGGAGACGCCGTGAAGCAGCTTTAAGCCGGATAAAAATCTGTATGCCGCAATGAAAAACGGGATTTCCAAAAAGAGCGAAACGGCACTTCTCAGCATATAAGTCGGTTTATAATCATTCTGGCTGTAATAAGCCTGCATCATCATGACTCGCTCGTTGCCACGGAAGGTCTTTTTAATGTGTGATACAACTTTAAAGAGCCTTTTCTCGGTCTCGCGCTCCTCTTCCTGCATGGCGTCAGCTCGCTTATATAGGGGAAGCAGCAAAAAGTTCATAACGAGGCTAAGCACAACAATTGAAGCTCCGGGGTGCCGCACTATTTCGCCCGCCATCATGAAGACAACTTCAAAAAACAGCTGAAGCGGGGCAATAATAATACCGCCAAGTATTTGCCATAATGTCATATTACTTGCCCTCCTTCAAAGAGAGTTTATGAAGCTCATTCGCGAGATAATCGGCAGCTCTTTTTGCGCCCTCGCCCATGTGCGCCCATGTCTCGCTTCGCACGGCGTTTATGCCCTCGGCATAAAGAGGATCCTCTATGCAGCTGTCTATCAGGCTTTTTATATCGCCCAAGCTGTCAAAGGTCAGCTTCTCACCGATTCGATCAAGTGCTGTGAAAGTCCAATAGGGTGTCTCCAGCCACCAAGCGTCGTAGGGGCTGTTGTCAAACTCTGTATCTGCATAAATTACCGGCTTATTAAAAACCAGCGAATAGTCAAAAATAACGCCTGAAAAATCGGAAATCATAATATCTGCCATGCTAAGGGCATTAAAGTTATCGTTATCTCGGTTCCACTTTAGCCTATCGCTCTCGGGATACTTGAGGAGAAGTCTATCCATAATTGCCTTTTCCGAAACAAAGGACTGCGGATGTGGTCTAATAATAATATTATATCCGGTTTTTATAAGCTCATCGAGAATTTTATCCCCATAGCGGCTCAGAATAGCGCTCTCTCCCCAAGAGGGAGCTAAGAGCACGGTCTTTGTTTTCTTTTCGGGATTTTCGGCGGCAAGATCCAAATCCAAGGCCTGTTTTCTCTTTGCCAGCTCGTCCATATAGGGTATGCCGATTATGGGTGCATCCTTCATTTTTATACCGCGCTTTTCCTCCAAAAACCTAAGGTCACGCAGCTGGTAATCACCGGAGAGAAAGACAGCATCATAAAAATCAAGACCGAACATGCGGTAGCCCGCTACCTCGTTGGCGCCGTGCAGAATATGCACATACTTGCTTACAGAAGGCGAGCGTTTCCACTGATACACACCTAGACCCGGGGTGCTGGATAGCACAATATCGGCGTTTAGAAAGTTGAGTTTTGCAAAGGCGCGATTCCCCTCGCCGATAAACACTGCCTCCATGTTTGGATAGGGGTTTTCAAGTGCCGGGTCATCGGGAGAAGCTGTCATATATTTAAATTTTATTCCCCGCAGGCTAAGCTCTGCGCACACAGGATCAAAGACATTCCAATATCTCTTGCTGTCTGAAAAAATAACGAGTGGAATTTTATCTGTATTTGCTCTTACCTTTTTACCGCCGCTCAGTATAAACTGCAATTTGACAATCCAGTTTTTAAGCAAGTAGCTTAAAGCGCCGATAAGCCCTATGAGTATAGCAAAGAGCATGCTCCCTGTGCCGGGATCGATGTATAAAAACAAGACTAAACCTCCGCGTATTTCTGCACAGCAATGTACAAATAAATACATACTGCGCCAAACCGTGTGTCTATAAAATGATTTTAGATTAATTAATAGAGTATTTTACCTATTATTAATCCTCAAATTATACAGTAAACCAGCCGATTTCGCAAGTAAATCAGGCGAAAAAGAGCAGATAAGCGGCATATTTTCAGATATATTTTTAAGTCAAAAAACAAAAGAGCGGGCAATTTAGCCTGCTCTTTTTGCGCGATATTAATTTCATAAAACGCTAATTTGGAAAAACAGTCTGCTCAATTATAAACTCATACCAGGCTTTAAGCCCCCTGTTTGATAGGTGCACACCGTCTGAGGTTGTATACCTGCTCTGCCAGATTTCGTTTGTGTTGAGCAAAACAAGATTATTATGCCCCGCTGCGTGCAGATCTTCCATTGCCTTATTAATACTGTCTAATACCTGCTGCACAGCAACAGCGTTATCACGGGTGCCGGGAGGTGTTTGCACATAGATTGTGGCATCCGGGTAAGATTTAGAAAGCAGAGTGAGAGCCTCAACATAAAGCTCGGGTGTCATTTTCCTAGAGAGGTTAGAACCTAATAAAAAGTATATGCGGTCAAATTTGCCGGCACTCTTTTCGGCAGCCTCGGCAAAGGTTAGACCTTTAAATTCCTCACTTATTCGAACACTGTTATTATTCCATGACGCTTCACGGAGCCTAAAGGCGGGATTTGAAAAAACGGTCAGCGCCATGCCTGCCATAGCCATGTATGAGGCATCTCCGATTAGCCCCTCCGGCTCCAAAATTCTTTTAATAAGATGATATGTAAGGGAGTCGCCCATGAAAAGAGTTCCCTTGTCGAACTTATAGCCGCCGGTTGCCGAAACGAGATAAAGCTCAGGGTCTGCCTTTCGGGCTATTTTAATTGCATAATAATAAGCTTCCCAAGCGACCCTTTCACCTGCAGGAGCTACTTCTGAGCTTTCGTCAGCAGCAAGAGCGGGCACGAAAAGGGCAGAAATTAAGCTACATATTAATATAAGAGTAAACAGCGTTTTGCGCATACTTCCTCCTTAAATAAGGTTTATTTAAAATAGGCATAAGCAGTTTTATCAATTATACATTCAGAAGCACAAAATGTAAATTATTTAGAGAAAAAGATGCTGCATCAAAGCTTAAGCGCCTTGATGCAGCCTGAGTTATTATTTAATTAATGGCAAAAGAGTAAAAGCGAAGGCTCATTTTGCCCCGGGAAAGAGCTTTTTGCGAAACACTATTATAGCTCCTGCCAACAAAACGGGGGCAGCAACGGCAATAAAAACTATTGCGGGATGTATTGCCCTTTTTTCTCCCTCGGCTTTTTTCTGCTCTGCCGATGTAGACTCTGACTTAGCGGGCGATACCTCAGAAGAAGGTGATGCCTTGGCTTCTTCGGGCGAAGCTTCCGGCTGCGCCTCAGACAGCTTAGCATATGCAGGCACAGGCTTTAAGCTTTTTTGAGCCTGAGATACTTCTGCTGAGCTTTTTTTCATGAGCATATTTGTTTTCATGCCCTCTTCCGGAAGAGATGTTTCGGGCGGCAAGTCCTCACCGCCACCGCCCATTCCCAAAGGAGCATTGGGCTGGCTTAGCATTATTATTGTAGAAGGGTCATCATCGGCGTAAGTATGCTTTTGAACTACCGTCCCGTCTCCGCCTAAAATGCTCAGGACACCGTTTTGGTCTATTTGGAAAACAAGGTCGTCCGCCTTATTATATCCGGCAGGCGTTTTTATCTCCCTGATTGTATAGGGTATATTCTCTGCAATATTCATTATAGAGGGAGAACCGGGTGTGCCTGTTTCAATTGTCTTAGCGTCATAAGCACCCGGCCAGCCGCATTGCAGAGTGGAACCCGGCTGCTCAACGCCCGGCTTGTCCTTTGCCTGCTTGCTTATCCAAACATTCCAGTTCTTGTGATAATTAAAGAAAAGCTCGGGAGTGTTTTTATTTGTCCATTCTTGCCCGGGGCTTCTGTATTTAAACTGACCCGCCTCGTCTAAGCAAAACTCGAGGGGATTCGGTCCCAAGTATTTTATAAATGAAGTGTTTGTCGGGTTGCCGGGAGAAACTGAATAAACCCTGCCGATACGAAGCCTAGCTGTAGCCGGTCCGCCTGATACACTATTTATAAAGCCGCTCTCTGCTCCGCCCTCTATACTTTTGTAGTCAAATCTAACAGAGGGAAGGTATTCGCCCGAGCCGGAGCGCACAGCTGAAAACTTCATGTCATAGAGCTGCTGTTTATAGTTTTTAATTGTTATCCTGTCGCCTTCAAGAATCAGATACTGATTAAGATCTGCGCTGACTGCCTTAACAAGATATCCGTAGGTTGTAACAGCAAAGGTGAGCGGCGCAGGAGGAATGTCGTACTCACCGTTGGTAGCGGGGATATTATGCTGCTCAATCCGGAATTTATCTCCGCCGTTAAAGTAATACTCAAAGCTAACCGGAGCTATGCCCGTTTTCAGGGACTCGTAATTGCCCCCGTAATTTCCTAGGCTACGGTAAAAACTCACAAGACTATCAGGGGGTATTATCTTAAGGCGTCTTCCTGAAAGTCTTTGCTTATTGATTGCATCAATCACCTCTACCTCAATTCAAATACAAGTGAGCTCATCTTTTTGATATTGCCGGGCGCCGCAAGGCTTTGGACTGTGACTCCGTTTCGGTTTACTATGAGCTTAAATTTGTATTCCCGAAGTCTTGGCCAATCTGCCAGCTGTAAAAAGGCGTAGTTCTCGGGCAGACCGATTTGTGTCAGGTGGTAGGTGTGACCCACAGTGAGGCTTATCGAGCCGAGAGTAGACCCGCCGTAAAGAACTCTCTTTGGCTCGTTTACAGTTTGGTTTTCAATCTGAATATATGCTTCCTCGTTGTAAACAATATCAGGGCGGTCAATTAAGGTCGTCTTAAACCCGAATTTAACGTCTATTTGTTCTGCGTAGCAGATATCCTTTCCCACAACCACAGTTAAAAACAAAATGATAAAACAAAAAAGAAAACCGATAGGCTTAAAAAAACTTATACCTTTTTTCATATCCTTTTCCCCCTTTGCAAGCAATAATGTTAAAGAGCTTTTATTAAAATCTCACCACCAAACGCTGAACGGATACTTATTTATATCTATTATAGCAAAATAATATATAAATGATACTACCCATTAGGGCAGGATTTGTAGATATTCGGCAGTTTTAGGCTCTTTTTATGATTTTGCAGCAAAAAATCATTATTTTTTTGCTGCACGATTTGCGTTTTTAGTGAATCTGAACAGATACTGCAAAATAGTGCCAAAAATAAAGGAAAATTTGAATTACTATTACTGCAGAGTTGAGCCTAAAGCGTTGAAAATGCGCTTTAATCGGATGTTTATTATTTGAATTGTAGCTATTTTTTGCATTTAATTAGTGTTAATTTTTTGACATTAATGCAAATAAAATTATGATTAGTACAATTTTTATGTCGCTTGTGTACAAGTAGTTCTTGTAATTGGATTGGGGCTATGCTATCCTATGTACATACTTTAGTCACAATTGGACGCAGCTTCCGATTGTGAAGATAAAATTTAATACCAATTTTGATTTGGAGGGAAAAACGTGTACGCATTAATCGCAGCAATCCCCATTTTAGTCACTATCGTTCTCATGATAGGCTTCAACTGGGGAGCAAAGAAGGCTCTGCCTCTTGCTTGGGTAATAGCGTCTGTAATCGCTCTGCTTGTTTGGAAGCAGAACTGGCTTGCAGTTGCATCATTCTCCATAGCAGGAGCACTCAGCTCAGTTGACGTTTTAGTCATCATCTTCGGCGCAATCCTAATCATGAACACACTGAAGCACTCCGGCGCAGTTGTCGCAATTCAGCGTGTTTTCCGCAACATTTCCCCGGACCGTCGTATTCAGGCCATAATAGTCGGCTTTATCTTCGGAGCATTCATCGAAGGCGCCGCCGGATTCGGAACACCTGCCGCTCTGGCAGCTCCGCTGCTCATCAGCCTTGGATTCCCGCCTCTCGCCGCCGCTATAGTAGCACTTATTTATAACAGTGTTCCTGTTTCCTTCGGCGGAGTCGGCACACCCACAAACGCAATCACCGCAGTTTTAGAGGGCCAGATTACAGCCACCGGAACTGATATTGAAGCATTTAAGCTCACAATCACAAAGTACACAGCAGCAGCTCACGGTATTGCCGCGCTCTTCATTATCTTCATCGGCATTATGATAATGGTTCGCCTGTTCGGCAAAAACAAGAGCTTCAAGGACGCATTCCCGGTTCTCCCGTTCTGCCTCTTTGTTGCACTTGTGTTTGACTTCTTCTATCTTGGATTTGCATTTTTCTTTGGGCCTGCATTCCCGTCACTCATCGGCTCAATGTGCACACTCTTCGTAATAATCCTTGCTTCAAAGAAGGGATTCCTCATTCCCAAAGAAACTTGGGACTTCGACAAGCGTGAAAACTGGGATGCCTCCTGGCTTTCCCGCCAGGAAGTTAAGCCCGATGTTGATAACGGCATGTCCTCTGTTCTGGCTTGGACACCCTATCTCATCATAGCAGCTCTACTAGTTGCCACCCGCCTTCCCGCAATCGGTCTCAAGGCATGGCTCAACGCAAACGGCATAGTCAAGCTAACAAACATCTTAGGCGTTGAAGGCAGCAGCTGGGCATGGAAGGTTCTGAATAACCCGGGTATATTCCCCTTCATCATTACCTGCCTGCTCACATTCGCTCTTCATAAGATGTCCGGCGAAAAGGTTAAAGAAGTATTCAAAGACACTTGGAAACAGGTCACCGGCGCTTTCGTAGCCCTTATATTCGGCTGCGCCATGGTTTATGTCTATCGTAACACAACCGTTATGGCAGATCTGCCCGAAGGCTTAAAAGCAATGGACGCAGCCCTCGGCGCCACCAGCACACCCACCATGCTCCTCTGCATGGCAAAGGCACTAGCTGACCTTGCCGGCCAGGCATATGTCATATTCGCTCCGCTGATTGGTGTCCTCGGCGCATTCATGTCCGGCTCAAACACCGTCTCCAACAACCTCTTTGCACCTCTGCAGTTTGAGACTGCCTCCTTAATAGGCATCTCCCCGCTGATAGTAAGTGCTCTGCAGAACGTCGGCGGCGCTGCCGGTAACATGGTCTGCGTAAACAACGTCGTTGCAGCCTGCGCCACAACCGGCACACTGGGCAACGAGGGCAAGATCATCAAGACAAACGCCGTGCCCTGCGCAATCTACTGCCTGATTGCCATCATCGTACTCGGTGGTGCTATCATCGTACTAAAACACGATCCTCTGGGCATGGTTGCAAATATCATGGCTGCAAAGGGCGGCTGATTAGTTTTAGTTTTTTACTAATTTAATATATCTTGACAAGCGTAACTTTTTTGATAAAGTAAGGCTAGAGATAACGGGGAACGGCGTAGATATACTCTGCGCCGTTCTTTCAGAAAACAGGAGGTAAAAATTTAACATGGACATGAAAATCCCACTGGCACTAAAAGTAAACGACCTTGACAATGTGGCAACCGTGTATGCAAACGAGCTTACAGCCGGCACGGAGGTTGAGCTGCTCGACAAAAAGGGTCAAAGAAGCAAGATGACAATACTGAGCGACACGCCGTACGGACACAAAATCGCCCTGCGGGATATAACACCCGGCGAGGACATAATAAAATACGGCGAGAGCATTGGAGTTGCAACACATGAGATTAAGCTCGGTGAGCATGTGCATGTGCAGAACTTAGACTCAAAACGCGGTCGTGGCGACAAGGAGGAACAGTAATGGACTTTTGGGGATATGTAAGAGATAACGGCAAAGTCGGTTCACGAAACCTTGTAGCCGTCATACCCACTGTTGTATGTGCAGCTGAGGTTGCACAGGCGATTGCAAATCAGGTGCCCGGCTGTGTGGGGCTATTGCACCACCAAGGCTGCTGCCAGCTGCCGCCCGACTTAGAGAGAGTCACAGACGCACTTATTTCTCTGGGCTGCGCGCCCAATGTCGGCGCTGCTTTAATTGTTAGCCTCGGCTGCGAGGGCACAGATGTTGACAGGGTGATTAAAGAAATCACAAAAACAGGCAAGCCGGTTGAGGTAATTCGCATACAGGAGGGCGGCGGCATAACCCGCTCAATTGCA
>JAAZCZ010000055.1 GCA_012513005.1 Oscillospiraceae bacterium
ACTATTTTTCTGAATCAAAGGAGTCCGAATATGAATAATAAGTGTATTCGCATCATCTCTGTATTACTATTGACACTTATGCTGTTTTCCATTTCAGCCTGCGGGAAAAACCCGGGCGCCGGTCAGACAAGCAACGAAACAGCCGAAACACCTGCCGAAGCGGGCAATGCTGTCGGCTTGGGCAGTGAACTCACAGGAAAAGGCGGCAGCGGAATATACCTGCAAAAGGATGTTTCTATTCCTGATGCCGATATCAGCATTCATGGTGCTGCCGTCAGCGGTGAATACATATACATTTGTGCTAAGACACAGGAGCAAAAAGGAGTTTTCTACACCCCAAGCTCAAACATGACAGCGCTAATAAAAACTCCTATTGAAGTCAATGCTGACTTTGTACACTTTTGCTGCTCGGAAAATGGAGACATTGCTGTTTTAACATACACTGCGCCACCTGAAGGCGGCGGCGAAAACCACATATACACAGTGAACGAATACAACAAAAACGGCGAGCTAATCAGGCAAACGGCTCTTGACGAGGTTTTGAAGCTGGATAACACAGCAGTCAATTCCATGATTTACTGCGACAGGGGCATTTTGCTCTCATTATTCAATTCACTGGTATTGTTGGAAAGCTCCGGGAATGCATCAAAGGTGATAGACGGATTAGGTTCACCACGGCAGCTTGTGTACAGCGCAGACAACAAGATACTTGCAATAGGTGGCGGAGCTAACGGGTACTCAGCAATTGAAATAACAAAAGACCTCAGCACAAAAACCACCTACCCCCTAAACTCAGAATATATTGCTTCCTACAACGGGAAAGGAAGCGAAAGTGTGCTGCTGCGTGACGGCACAACGCTATACGCAGTTGACTATAAAACCAATGAGCGCCGTGACCTTATTAGCCTTGTTAAAAATGGTATCACAAGCAGCTATTATATCCGCATCTCAGACACAGCATTTCTTGGAAGCGCAGCTAATAAGCCTGTATTAATAATTGAGCAGGACGAGGGAATAGAAGTCAAGGTGATAAAGCTTGCAACCTATGATATGTCTATTGAACTTCCCCGAATAGTGGCCAGCTTTAACGGTCGTAGTGCTGAATATAAAATAGATATAATAGACTATGCCTCATTGCCGGAGGCAGGCGGCATATCGGGCTTAGACAAACTTAACACGGATATAATAGCAGGAAATCTGCCTGATATATTCGACCTTTCCCGCATAGACAGATTTAAGCTGCAGAAAAACGAAGTCTTGGAAGATCTGCTCCCATATTTTGAAAAAAGTGACATAAATTACTCGGATTTAAGCTCGTGCATAAAAAGCGTGAGCCAAGTCGGGGATAAGGCGTACAGCTTTATTCCTGGGTTCAAAGTTTCCACCTATGTAGCAAAGTCGGGGATTGTAAAGGGCGAGAAGCTAACACCCGGAGAGTTTGTCGAAATAGCAAACAGCGGCGAGGCAGCAATGTTTTGGAAGTATATGACCCGAAACGACTTTATTTCTGAGCTTTTAATGTATGCCGGCAATGACTTTCTGAACATGGAAAGCGGGGAATGCAGCTTTAACAGCCAAAGCTTTATTTCCCTGCTTGAATATTCAAAAACGCTTCCTGACAAAGTGTCTTCGGGCGGGGAAGAAAAATGGGACGATGAATACTATCTCAACGGTGAAGTAAATTTATATCATGCTGAAGTTAACGACTTTGCCCTCAACGGCAAGGCACAGGCAGATACGCTTTTTGGCGGCAGCTCAGACTTTGTAGGCTTCCCGTGTGAAGGCTCATTCGGAAGTGCGATAACCCCATTTGTGCATTTGGGCATGTCAAGGAGCAGCGCAGTGAAAGACGGGGTTTGGGAATTTTACAAACACCTGCTCAGCAGCGGATATCAGGAGGAAATGATAAAGGCGCATAACTTGCCTGCATTTGAAAAAAGACTGAGTGAACTTATTGATACTAACTACAAAAATCTGTTACAAGACCCTCCGAAAATAAACTTCCCCACAGAACACGGCGAATTTAACGGAGAAATAAAGCCGACAGAAAAAACAATACAAGAAGTAAAGGCACTGCTTGCAAAGACAAATAAAATATTAGAGTATGACAAAACAGTCTATGACATTGTTTCAGAAGAAGCCAATGCATTTTATGCAGGGACAATAACGGCAGAAAAAGCTGCGGATAATATTCAGGCAAGAGTCGGAATCTACCTCTCCGAGCAGGGATAATAAGCATACATCATAGCAAAATATACCTGTATTTCGGTCAAAATTGCAAATCATAAATTTTCAGTCGTAGGGCGCGGGCTCTGCTCCGCCCGGAATAAACAATAAATATTACATGCAGTGTCCGTAAAACCGTATAACAGCGGACAATCTCCAAGCCCTCATCGGACTCAGAAGGCAGCTTTTTCAAGGAAAAATCGGGGGGAGAGAACACAAAAACAGACCAAGCGACAAAGGCGACCAAAGGTCGCCGCTACGATAAAACCAATAGAATTACTCACTATTTTGTGTCATACTAAACAGGGACAGAGCCACAAATACCTCGTAAAATTTGCGTTGGGGAACGTAGCGGCGGTCTTTGACCGCCAAATCGCAGCCATATCACCCTGCAACTTAGATAAAAACGGCAAAACATAGATTTTCAGTTTCAATACTAATTATAACGGATGCAGCGATTTATTAATCGCTGCATCCGTTTACTAATCTATATTACAAAATACAAAACCTAATATCTATACCTACTTAATGCACTCATACAGGGGGAACTTAGAAATAAGCGCCTGAACTCTGCGTGTAGCCTCGGGCAGGGCATTTTCCTTATTGAACACAAGATCGGCAATAATATCGCCCACCTCGCGCATCTCAGCTTCATTAAAACCGCGGGTAGTAACAGCAGGGCTGCCAAATCGAACGCCGCTTGCCAAGCTGGGAGGCATCTTGTCATAGGGAATGGTGTTCTTATTAGCAGTAATACCGGCTTTTTCAAGCAGATCCTGCATCTGGGCACCGTTTGCACCGCATTTAGAAACATCAGCTAACATCATGTGGTTATCAGTTCCGCCGGAAACAAGTCGCACACCGGCATTTTGCAAAGAGTCTGCAAGAGCAGCAGCGTTATCTTTGATTCTCTGCTGATATGTGACAAAGCTCTCATCAAAGGCTTCCTTAAAGCAAACAGCCTTAGCGGCAATGACATTCATTAAAGGCCCGCCCTGTGTGCCGGGGAAGATAGCAGAGTCAATCTTGGATCTAAGCTCCTCACGGCAGAGAATAAATGCACCGCGGGGTCCGCGCAAAGACTTGTGTGTAGTGGACGTAACAACATCAGCATAGGGCAGGGGAGAAGGATGCACTCCGGCAGCAACCAAACCGCCTATATGCGCAATGTCTGCCATCATATAAGCACCGACCTCGTCGCAAACCTCTCTGAATTTTGCCCAGTCAATATATCTGGAATAAGCGGAAGCTCCGCAAATAATCATTTTGGGGCGGCATTCCTTGGCGATTTTCATTAACTCGTCATAGTCAATGCACTCGGTTTCGGGGTCAACACCATACTGGAAAATGTTAAAATATTTGCCTGTGATGGAAGCGCGAGAGCCGTGAGTCAAATGCCCGCCGCAGCTTAAATCCATGCCCAAAACAGCGTCCTCGGGTTTGAGCAAAGCAAGATAAACAGCAACATTTGCCTGGGAGCCGGAGTGTGGCTGAACATTGGCATGCTCAGCGCCGTAGAGCTTTTTAACTCTTTCGATTGCCAGGGATTCAACCATATCAACGAATTCACATCCGCCATAATAGCGTTTACCGGGATAGCCCTCTGCATACTTGTTAGTGAGGTGGCTGCCTATTGCCTGCATAACAGCAACAGAAGTGAAGTTTTCCGATGCGATTAGCTCAATTTGATTGCGCTGTCTGGATAGCTCCAAATCCATGATATCGTAAATTTCCGGGTCTACACTGCGGATGTGCTCGTAGTTCATGATACCTCAGCTCCTAATAATAAAATAACTTACCTGTTTTATAGCAACAGATAAGCTGCTACTTAAGAAGTATATCTATTAAAATACATTAATACAACAGACAACATACATAAATTTGCAGCAGTACTTTGCACCTATATTATCCGAAGTAATAATGAAGCTGCAAAAGCTGTGTCTCACGAACAAAAAACTGTTAATTTTTAGGCAATCTCAGCGTATTATCAGCCGAAAAATATATATTTGTTAACACTTTTATGTTATAATTTCAATTGTTACAAATAAGCTGAGACTAAACCCAAACATATACTTGGAGGTAATAAAATGCCGAAATTCAAAACTAAACGCGCAAGTGACGAAATGCTAAAAAGCATGGACAAATACTGGCGTGCTTCAAACTACCTAACAGCAGGGCAGCTATACCTACTTGACAATCCCTTGCTTCAAAAACCGCTCAGCGAGGAGCAGATAAAAAAGAAAATAGTAGGACACTGGGGCACCTGCCCGGGGCAGAACTTTGTGTACACGCACCTAAACAGAGTAATAAACAACTACGACCTCGATATGATATATCTCTCCGGACCCGGTCACGGCGGAAACGCAATGGTGGCGCAGGATTGGTTAGACGGCAGCTATCAGGAGGTCTATCCGGATATCACAGCAGACAAAGAGGGTATGCAGAAGCTCTTTAAGCAGTTTTCCTTCCCGGGCGGAATTCCCTCGCATGTTGCACCCGAGACCCCCGGCTCAATAAACGAGGGCGGCGAACTCGGCTACAGCCTGTCGCACGCATTCGGAGCCGTTGCAGATAACCCGGAGCTTATAGCCGCCTGCGTTGTTGGAGACGGTGAAGCAGAAACAGGCCCGCTTGCAACAAGCTGGCACCTAAACAAGTTTATAAACCCCGGCACAGACGGGGCAGTGCTGCCGATACTGCACCTAAACGGCTATAAAATCGCAAACCCAACAGTCTTAGCCCGCATATCACACGAGGAGCTAAAAGCGTTTTTCGAGGGCTGCGGCTGGACACCCTATTTTGTTGAGGGCTCTGACCCTGAGTATATGCACAGAAAAATGGCAGATACACTGGATGAGTGCATAAAGCAGATAAAAGAGCATTGGAGATTTGCAAGAGAAGAGGGCAAAACAGGAAGACCCCGCTGGCCTATGATAGTCCTGCGCACCCCCAAGGGCTGGACAGGCCCCGCAGAAGTAGACGGTGCCAAGGTAGAGGACTATTGGAGGGCACATCAGGTGCCTATAGCCCCGGATTCAAGCGAGCATATAAGGCAGATAGAAGACTGGCTTCTAAGCTATAAGCCCGAGGAGCTCTTCGATGAAAACGGAACACCGGTTCCGGAAATTCTAAGCTTAGCACCAAAGGGCGCAAGGCGCATGGGCGCAAACCCCAATGCAAACGGCGGACTGCTGCTGCGCGACCTGCGTATGCCGGATTTCAGAGACTATGCTGTTTCTGTGCCGTTCCCGGGCGAGGTTCTGGAGCAGGACATGGCAGCTCTCGGAGCCTTTGTCAGAGATATTTATGCACTAAACAAAGGCCCCCGCAATTTCAGGGTTTTCGGGCCGGACGAAACGGCATCAAATAGGCTCCAAGCTGTGTTCAAGGAGACAAAAAGAGCGTGGAACGCAGATATTCTCCCCGAGGACGATAACCTCGCCCCGGATGGCAGAGTTATGGACTCTGTGCTGTCCGAGCATGTCTGTCAGGGTATGTTAGAGGGCTACCTCCTAACAGGCAGACACGGCTTTTTTAACAGCTATGAGGCGTTTATCAGAATAGTAGACTCAATGTTCAGCCAGCACGCAAAGTGGCTCAAGGTATGCAGTCACCTGCCTTGGAGAGCAGACATAGCCTCGCTTAACTATGTGCTGTCCTCAAATGTCTGGCAGCAGGATCATAATGGCTTTACACATCAGGACCCGGGCTTCATAGACCACGTGGCGAATAAAAAGGCAGATGTAGTGCGTATCTACCTGCCACCCGATGCAAACTGCCTGCTAAGCTGCTTTGATCACTGCATAAGAAGCAGAAACTATGTGAATGTGCTGGTGGCATCAAAGCACCCGAGACCGCAGTGGCTTTCAATGGAACAGGCGGTAGTGCACTGCACGCAGGGCATAGGAATTTGGCAGTGGGCATCAACAGACTGCGGTCAGGAGCCGGATATTATAATGGCATGCTGCGGAGACACACCGACACTCGAAACATTAGCCGCGGTAACAATATTAAGAGACGCCTTCCCCGAGCTTAAAATCAGAGTGATAAATGTAGTGGATCTAATGCGCCTGCAATCAGAGCATCAGCACCCGCACGGTCTGTCTCAGCGTGAGTATGACGCCCTGTTCACAACAGATAAGCCTATAATCTTTGCCTATCACGGCTACCCCTCACTAATACACGAGCTGACCTATAAACGCACAAACAAAAACCTGCATGTGCGAGGCTATATTGAAGAAGGCACAATAACAACGCCCTTTGATATGCGCGTGTTAAACAACTTAGACCGCTTTAACTTAGTTCAGTCGGCAGTGTATAACCTGCCCTCCCTCGGAAACAGAGGCGGATATCTAATCCAGCAGATGAAGGACAAGCTCGTACAGCACAAGCAGTACATAGCAAAATACGGCGTAGATATGCCCGAGGTTGCAGACTGGAAGTGGAGCGAAAAACAGCAATAAGAGCATGGCAAAAGAAGAATCAAAATCTAATAAACTAAACGAAAACCTGCCCTCATTTTTGAGGGCAGGTTTTCTGATATTTTAAATTAATAATATAATATTTTATGGCTCAGCCGGAGCTTCGGGAGGAGGTGACGGTGTTGCGATTCCTTCCTGGATTTCCCACTCATTGAGCAAATCACCAAATAGTCTGGTATCGCCGCCAACAGCAGGGTAGGGGAAGTTTTTGTTCTCAAGTCCCTCGTGAATCGGGCCCATAACCTTGCGCCAGATTTGAGCCGCGGGGTTACCGCCTATTGCTATATTCTCGTTTATGTCATAGCCGGTCCAAACAGCGGCGACATAATAGGGAGTCATACCAACAAACCAGCGGTCCCAGTTATAAGATGTGGTGCCGGTCTTGCCTGCAACTGTCATGTTAGGCAGCCTTGCCTCACCGCCGGTACCCCAAGCGACTGCACTTTGCAGCATATTGAGTATGTTATATGCAGTGTTTGCCTTCCATGCCACATGGCTGCGCACAGGGTTATCAAGCAGCAGGTTTCCGTTTTTGTCGGTAACCTTCTCGTAGGTTCGAGAGTAAGTGAACACGCCCTCATTAACAAAGGAAGCAAAAGCCTGTGTCATCTCACGCACCGTAACGCCGTTAGTAAGCTGACCGAGTGACAGCGGAGCATATGAGTTATCGTCATTAACCAAGGTTGTAAACCCGAGCTTATTTTTGAGATACTCAAACGATGTTGTTGTGCCGAGCTTATCCAGTATCTGTGCCGAAACAGTGTTCACAGAGAGCCTCAGCGCGTCTCGCACCTTCATAATGCCTCTGTAAGTGTAGTCAGCGTTATTAGGTAGCCAGCTTGTGCCGCTAAGCGCAATATCATCCGGACCTGCGTCCTTAACAAGTGTGTTCTGCGTGATAAGCCCGTACTCAAGTGCAGGACCATAAACTGCAATCGGCTTAAAAGACGAGCCGGGAGGTCTTGTTGAATCTGTTGCACGGTTTAGAAGCAGGTTTCCGTTTTTATGCCCCACGCCGCCTGCCATGCCGAGTACATTTCCGGTAAACGGATCCATAACGACAATAGAAGACTGAAGCTGCTGCTTTGAGCTGCGGTAGGGCTTGGGAATTTCTTCAAGGTTCTTGTATATAGCGTCGATGCTGTTTTGAATTGTGGGGTTATAGAACGAATATATCCTGTAACCGCCGTTATAAAGCAGCTTAGAAGCACTGTTTTTGTCAATGCCCTTGCGAGACATAAGATCCCTTGTGATGTCGCTTATAATAGCCTCTACATACCAGTTATAAATGGTGTTTTCCCTTTGCTCATCCTGAGAGTGAACCGGGACTAAAACCTCGTTTTTAGCAGTGTTATATTCCTCAAAGTTAATCTTGCCCTGTTCATACATCACGCGCAAAACAACTTCCTGCCTGTCCTTATTCTGCTTCTGGCTGATAAACGGGTCATACTTAGAAGGCCAGTTAGTAATACCGACAATAGAAGCGCACTCAGCAAGACTAAGCTCAGAGAGCTTCTTGCCGTAGTATGTCTTTGCAGCAGAGTTAACTCCGTAGCAGTCCTCGCCAAAGTAAACGGCGTTTAAATACCACTCTAAAATCTCGTCCTTGTCGTATTTCTTTTCAAATTCTAAGGCCTGAAAGATTTCAAGCAGCTTTCGCTGAACGGTAGCGTCATTCTTACCGGTAAGGTTTTTAATAAGCTGCTGGGTGATAGTAGAGCCGCCAAAGTCATCCTTCATGGTTAAGAACATGTTGAAAAACGCACCAATAGTTCTATACCAGTCAACGCCCTTATGCTTATGGAAACGCTTGTCCTCAATCGCAACAATAGCGTCCTTCATATATTTGGGAATCTCCTCAGAGTCGACCCAAATACGATTCTGCGTGTCCGAGAGCGTGACCATTTCCTGCCAGTTACCCTCTGTGTCCTTGTATAAAATTATACTGGATTCAGCCAAGCTGTAGTCAGACAGCGAGACATCAAGATTGCCTGTTAGGCAGGTCTTTACATAGTAAGCAAAAATACAGGTAAACAGCAGCCCCGTAGTGACAATAATAAGGAAGACTGTTGCTATTGTATTCAGTATTATTCGGGCAGTTCCGAGCGTGGCCTCAGCTCCTAAGTCTGCTGCCTTGCCTGCAACCTGCGCGACATTTTTCTTTGGTTTAGTGGACAAATCCGCACCTCCACCAAGTTTTATCAAATAATTATAGCACAAATTTATGCTTATGTGTATATGTTTTTTTATTGAGCAATCTCCGAAAGCTTCATAACAAAAAACTAATATCAAAATAAATACAGCGTTGATTTATTGGCATTTTCATATTATAATAAGTACAAAGCTAATGCAAAAATGCATAGTACGGAGGATAAATATGGACAACGATTTTGGTTCAAACTATATAACAATAGAAGATGAGCAGGGTGTTGAGTTCGAGCTGGAGCAGATAGCTTCTCTGGAATTTAACGGTCAGGAATACATGCTGTTCCTGCCTGCCGATATGCAAGAGGATGACCCTGAATACGGCTACATCATTCTGGGTATCAAAGAAGAAGACGGGGAAGAGCTTTTTGTTTCTGTCGATGATGAGGCAGAACTTGATGCCGTGTATGAGGCATTTATGAATCTTCTGCCCGATGACGAGGAAGAAGACGAAGACTGATAACAAGTAATTATTTTCTGCGCTGTTCGTGGAATTTGCCATTTAAAACCCACATTTATTAAAAGGGATGCCATATTCTCCTGTGGATTGCAGGCCTCCCGGCAATGCCGGATGTTGGAAGCTATGAATCAGGGGAGAGGCGACCCACCTGCCGTTAGCGTGCAGGTTATAAATCGGCACCACGGCAGATGCGGGGAAGTCGGCGGCATAGCCGCCGACTTTTTTTGTTATTATTACTTGCCCTTATCCGAGGGAGAGGGTGACGGCAGCGGAGCAATCCTTTCAAAATGAAGGTTTAAGTCCGTTTCAGTCTGTATGCCGGGGATTTTGCTCTGATAAGAAAACTGCCAAATCCTGTGCTTATAATAAAAATCAGGATACTCGGTAACAGCGCCTAGCCAGATATTATAATCTTTAATTCTGGCTAAATCATAGTGATAATAAGCAATAGTGCGATAAAAATAAACGCAAGGCTCATAGCCGGCATCTTTAATCATTTCACAAAATGTAACGGCAGCCGATGTGAGCTTTTCCTTGTTCGGAACAGCAGATCTGGAATTTGCAAGCGGCTCCCAGTCAAAGGCAACAGGCATTGTGAGCTTATAACCTTTTATCAGATTTAAAACGTAGTTTGCCTCCTCGGCAGCCTCAACAGCGCCCGTAGCCTGAGAAAAGAAATACACACCTACCTTGAGCCCGGCGGCAGTAGCTCCCTCAATATTCTCACGGAACTTTTCATCCTCAAAAAGCCCGCCCTCGCTTGAGCCGCGGTATCCGCACCTAATCATAGCAAAGCTGACTCCGGCATCGGCAACAGCCTTCCAGTCAATAGTCTGCTGATGGAACGAAACATCAACACCCAAGGTGGCTTTGTAGTCTGTGCCTATGTATTTAATTCTGTCGCCCTCACGCACGAAATCCTCTTTCTTATAATCCGAAACAGGAAATCCTGGTACGGGATAAAGCCAGTTATATGCCCCGCCGGTATCAACATAAATCATACCCTCGTGCGGGTCAGGCTCAGGTTTTTGACAGGCAGCAAGCCCGACTATAAGAGCGAGCAGCAAAAAAACGGCCAACAGTCTTTTTTTCAAAGCAATGTACTTCCTTTCAAAACTGCCTTAGATGATAACATTAAACTTGTTAATAAATCAAGAATAACCCTGCAAAGCGGTTTATGGGAGCACAAAACAGCAAACAATTTCTTTACAACAGCAGTACCGTTTGCTATAATCATTTGCACTGTAGCAGTAAGCTGCCGGTGTTTTTCGATATGAAAATAAACTAATATGCGCTCGTAGCTCAGCAGGATAGAGCGTCCGCCTCCTAAGCGGAAGGTCGCGCGTTCGAATCGCGCCGAGCGTGCCAGAAGGCAAAAGAACCAAAACCCCGAGAGACTAATATAGTCCTCGGGGTTTTGCTTTTTAA
>JAAZCZ010000056.1 GCA_012513005.1 Oscillospiraceae bacterium
GCTTTTTAATCCTATTTACTTTTAGCTTTTTTAATCTTAGGCGCAGTAAGCTCAAAGCTGTGAGCAATCATGTCAAAAAGCTCCTCAGAACTAACATCACCACCTATGTAAACTGTGTTCCAGTGATTTTTATTCATGTGCCAGCCGGGCACAACGCTGTTATAAACACTGCGTAAAAATTCCGCGCGAGCAGGCTCACATTTTAGGTTAATAAAAACCTTGCCGTCTTTCTCATCAATAAGTGCAAACATTTTGCTGTTTGCCATATGCCTCATAACAGCTGTAGTCTCATCAAACGGAAAGTCTAAATATACCGATGGCAGGCTAAGACAATAATCAATAAGCTGCTTTTTTGTCATATAAGATACCTTAATACTCAGCTTTTTCGGTGTAGCGAATGCCGTCTAAATGGTCAATCTCATGGCAGAGGGCAGCGGCTAAAAATCCGCTTGCATTAATATTAATCGGCTCTCCGTTTCGATTAGAGCCGCAAACAGTGATTTTCTGTGGGCGATTTACCCTGCAACTTGGTGAACCGGGCGCAATAGAAGCCTCATAATCTGTTTTTGTTTGCAAACTCATATCAGTAATCACGGGATTAACAAGCTCAAGAACACCGTACCTGTCGTCAATAACAACAGCCCGTCTCAAAACTCCAAAATGAACAGCAGCACAGCCGTAGCCATTTGCTTGCCGAATTGTTTCCAGCATGTCGTCAAGCAAAGTGTGAAGCCTCGCGTCAAAGCTTGTAATCTCACGACTTTTTTTGTCAAATAACGGATTATCCCAGTCAAGAAGATTTAAAATAGCCATTTTAACCTCGCTTTTTTGATTCTACTTTCTGCGAATTTTGAGCTTTCTGACTACATTATAAATATAATATGCTACACCTGCAACTAAAACTGCTGAAACTAAATAAAAGATATACTCAAAATTATTGCTGTAATTTGTCATGGGCATGTCATGCTTTTCGCTGATTATAGGCGCAGGGCTTTCTTTTTCAGCAGGTGTACCGGTAGGCGCAGCAGCTTCCGGAGTGCTGCTAAGCTTAGCTTCAACATCAGGCTTTTGTTCAGGTGCTAATACCGGGGCGGGTGCAGCTACAGCTGTTACTTTTATGTCGGGCGAAACCGGAGCCTGAGCAGGCGTGCTAACCGGTGCCTGAGCAGGAGAAGTTGTCGGCACCGGGCTAAAAACAGGCGAAGGCGCCGGAGTAGAAGTAGGAACAGGCTTAGGAGTAGATGTTGGTGTAGGCACAGGAGTAGCTGTAGACACGGGAGTAGGCTCAGGAATAGGCACAGGTGTAGGCTCAGGAGTGGGTGGCACTACAACTTCTACCCAAGCAGGATACAAAACAGCATCGGAATTCACATCATAAGTATCCCCGAGCTTATATAAAGCCTTGCCACCGTCGCTAAGTGCCCAACCTGTTTGAGTAAATCCCTCTCTTTTAAACATTTCACCCTTTAGCTTTGCAGGAACATTTTCTGTTTTAGTTTGATAAGTCTCAGCCCCCGTGCCATGTGCACCGCTTTTGTATTTAATTGTGTACTCAAAAGGCAAGGCTGCCCAAACAGGGTAAAGGGTGATATCAGCATCAGAAGAATATACACTGCCAAGTTCATAAGCTAAAGTGCCACCCTCACTAACAGCCCAGCCGCTTTGAGAATAACCATTGCGGGAAAATGTATTTTCACTGAGTGTCAAATCTATACCGAGCGCCTTTTCCTCAGAAAAACTATCTCCCATGCCGTCATTGCCCGGTAAATATTTAACTTCAAACATATTACGGGAAAGCTCAAAATCAAAGCCCGTTATATTTGCATCGCCTAGTGTGAGAGCCTTAGTTTCATCGGAATATCCGCGCATAGAAACAGTTAGACTGTAGTTCCCACTGATGAGATTATTAATAATAAACTTGCCGTTATCAGCTGTTTTTGCGGTTTTGCCGTCTGAGCTAGTCACAGTAGCCCCCGAAATCGCTCTGCCATCAAACAAAACTGTGCCCGACACACTGCAAATATATTCAGTTGAGCTTGTATAATCGCCAAGCGCGAAATAACCTGATGCCCCGGCGGGAATAATAAATGTCAGCTTGTCGTTACATTCTTCAAAAGCACCGCCGCCAATATAAGGCGCCTGCATGCCGGAAAAAGTAACTGTTTTAAGCGAGGAGCAATGCCAAAAAGCAGCATCTTCAATTGTTTGCAAAGACGAAGGCAGATAAACAGAGACTAAACCATTACAATCTGCAAGTGCAGCACATTTAATTTCGGTAAGCGAAGCAGGAAATAAGAAGCTACTAAGCCTATTACAGCCCCAAAAGGCACCCTCTCCGATAGACCGCAAGGAAGCCGGAATATTTATATTAGATAACTGTTCACAGTACTGAAATGAATAGTCCTTAAAAACAGTAATACTGTCGGGAAGCGAGACTGACCTTAAATATGGAAAATTGGAAATTGCCCGCTCACCAATAGCGGTCACTATATATTCTCCGCCTTTAACAGCAGCAGGGATAACAACAGCTCTTGACTCTGAGTCAACTGCGCTTTTGCTCCCGCTTCCAACCTGCACTGTGCCGGGTGCATCTCCGTTTTTCTCTGTTAATACCTTGTATGTGATTAAAATGCCACCGGAATCTTCCGTAAAAATCTCCCCGACATAAGCTGCGGCAGAAAACGGAAAAACAGCAATAAGCAGTAACAGAACTACAAACAAAGAAAGCACACGGTTTTTCATAAAACAACCTCCAGAACACTCAATTAGTATTACACTAATCGGTATTTTACATATAAAACTAATAATAAGCTGTTCCCACCGCCGATTTCAACTAAATCAGGCATCAAATGTAAACAAATTGTTAACAAAAAATAACAAACCAAGCTCTTGACAAAAAAATAATTATAGAATATTATTGAGTTAATAAGTTGTGCACAATCTAATTGCACAAAACTAATCAAGGAGACAATGCCTTATGAGCCCCAAAAATAAAAGCGGGATGTCATGCTTTAGCATATACGCCTGCGGAAAAGAGGTCGTGAGAAGGCACAAGGAATACCTAGACCCGTTAGACCTCACATACACCCAATACATTGCAATGGCAGCTCTTTGGGAGAACAAAGAAATCACAGTCAAGGATTTAGGAGAAAAGCTGAGCTTAGACTCAGGCACTCTCACACCCCTGCTAAAACGCCTTGAATCAAAGGGATATATTACCAGAAAAAGAAGTCTTGATGATGAGCGCAACCTAATAATCGAATGTACAGCAGAGGGAAAAAAGCTAAAAGAAAAAGCTGAGCATATACCAAGCAGCATAAAGTGCCACTTCGGGCTGAGTGAAAGCGAATGTGAGCAGCTCGGGGGCTTACTCGAAAAACTTTTTAATAATATTAAAGACTCGTATTAAAGCTAAAAACTAATTATCAAGAAAGTGTGGAGAAAATATGAAAACAATAGTTATTGGTGGTGTAGGCAGCGGAGGCAGCTGCGCAGCCAGACTTCGCAGACTGGACGAGCAGGCAGAAATAATCCTTCTCGAGAGAGGGCATTATATTTCATATGCTAACTGCGGTCTGCCTTACTATGTCGGTGGCGAAATAAAACAGCGTGAATCCCTTCTTGTTGTAACCCCCGAGAAGATGACAGCTCAGTTCAATGTCGATGTCAGAGTGCTTAACGAAGTCATAAAGATTGACAGAGAAAAAAAGCTGGTCAAGGTAAAAAGAGTTGAGACCGGTGAGGTTTATGAAGAAAGCTATGACAAGCTCGTAATTGCAACAGGCGCATCTCCCTTTGTGCCCAACATTCTCGGCAAGGACTCCGAGCGTATAACAAAGTTGTGGACAGTCCCCGATGCAGACCACCTGCATAAGCTTGCCAGGCAAAACAAAAGTGCAGTAGTAGTCGGTGGCGGGTTTATAGGCATTGAGATGGCAGAGAATCTGAACAGGCTCGGACTTAAAGTCAGCTTAGTTGAGGGCACAGACCAGGTAATGGCACCGATGGACATCGAAATGGCACAGCTTCTGCATCAGAATATAAGGGAAAACGGGGTTGATCTAATATTATCAGACACAGTAGAGTCGTTTAATGATAACGGAGATACTGTCACTGTAAACCTAAAAAGCGGTAAGAGCATAACAGCGGAATTAGTCGTCTTGTCAATAGGAACCAAGCCGAATTCCAAGATAGCCTCCGATGCGGGAATAAAGTGCACAGACAGAGGCTTTATAGAAGTTAGTGATAATATGCTAACCAACGACGAGGATATATACGCCGTGGGAGATGTTATCATGGTAACAGATTTCCAATTCGGCAACAGCATACCCTCGATGCTGGCAGGACCTGCAAATAAGCACGGCAGAATTGCAGCAGATAACTTAGGCGGTATGAATAGCGAATACAGGGGCATGCAGGCAACCTCGGTTGCAAAGGTTTTCGACATGCATGCAGGTGCAACAGGCTCAAACGAGAAAAAGCTAAATAGTTTGGGGCTAAAAAAGGGAATAGACTACGAAACACTCATAATCACTCAGAATAACCACGCAGGCTACTACCCGGGAGCCGTGCCGATGGTAATCAAAATGATTTTTGCCAAAGACGGCTCAAAAATCTACGGTTCACAGATAGTCGGAATGGACGGCGTGGATAAGCGCACGGATGTAATAGCAACAGCAATAAGACTCGGCGCCACTGTTCAAGACATAAAGGAATTAGAGCTTGGCTACGGTCCTGCCTTCTCCTCAGCAAAAGACCCTGTCAACATGGCAGGCTTTGTTGCGGGAAACGTTATTGACGGGCTAGTTAAGTTTGCAGACTGGAAGCTTCCTGATGAAAAGGACTGCCTGCTCCTCGATATACGCACGGATGTAGAGCGCATGACCTATGAGCTACCGGGCGCAGTAAAGCTTCCGCTCGAAGAGCTAAGAGACAGATTAAACGAACTGGATAAAAGCAAAAAAATAGTAATTTTCTGCACAATCGGTGTCAGGTCATACACAGCATATCGTATGCTCAGCCAAAACGGATTTGAAAATGTATATGCATATCCGGGCGGTGTCAGGGTGTACAGAGCCACACATATGGAATTAGAGGAGGAAGCTTCTGTGAATGAAACTGCAACAAACAATGTAAGCGCTGAAAGCAATATAAGCGACTTATCAAAGGATAAAATTGAGCTCGATTGCTGCGGTCTGCAGTGCCCGGGTCCCATTATGAAGGTATACGAGACAGTGCAGGGAATGGAAGACGGCGAGCTACTGGAAGTAACCGCCTCAGACCCCGGCTTCAATGCGGATATTGAGGCATGGTGCCGCAGAACAGGCAACACCCTGCTGGACAAGAGCCGTGGAGACAAAAAGTTTACAGCAGTCGTGAAAAAGGGCAGCGCCACAGCAGCACCTGCGGGCAAATCAGACATAGTCACACAGGATACGGCAGACGGCAAGACAATCATTGTCTTTTCCGGCGACTTCGACAAGGTTATGGCGAGCTTCATAATAGCAAACGGAGCTGCCGCCATGGGCAGAAAGGTCACAATGTTCTTCACCTTCTGGGGTCTTACCGCCCTGCGCCGCCCCGATAAGCAGAACGTAAAGAAAAACTTCATGGAGTCAATGTTCGGCGCAATGCTGCCCAGAGGAGTAGACAAGCTAGGGCTTTCAAAAATGAACATGGCAGGCATGGGCACAGCCATGATGAAGAAAATCATGAACGATAAGAATGTAAACAGCCTTGAAGATCTCATCAAAAAAGCACTCGAAAACGGTGTACACGTCATGGCATGCACAATGAGCATGGATGTTATGGGCATAAAGGAAGAGGAGCTTATAGACGGAGTTGAGCTTGCCGGAGTCGGCACCTACCTCGGCAACGCAGAAGAGTCAAATGTAAACCTGTTCATCTAACAAAATCAAAAAACAAAGCAGCATCTGGATTTTTCCGATGCTGCTTTTGCTATTGGAGCTTTAGCCCAAATCAACCACCGGCACTGCCGGTGAGAAAAAAATGCTTATAGCGAAAGACCCCCTGTGATAGGATGATGAAGGTTCGCCAACCGCATCAACTAAAAAGGAGGTCAATGTCATGAATGATGACATA
>JAAZCZ010000057.1 GCA_012513005.1 Oscillospiraceae bacterium
AAAATCGAAGGCATGAAGAAGCTCTCGGGCTTCGGTATGGAAGTAGCTGCTGCCGGCGGCAGGATATATTTATCTGCCAGAGATGAGGTCGGCACACGCCAAAGGCAATATAATGAGCATGATAATATGGGCAGACCCACAGGCGGCACCGTCAGCTACGAAGAGACAGTTTGGGAAGATACCATTGTCTCACTAAAAGAAGACGGCACAGATGCAAGAAAGCTCATGGGCTATAAGCCTGCCGAGTTTGGTGAAATGCCGGGAGGAGCGGTGAGCAACAGCAGCATAATGAGCATAGGCTGCGACGAGAGCGGGAATATTTATGTAACAGAGCGTGTCTACCTTGATTTTCTGGGGGAAGAAGGCGCGCCTTTGCCGGAGCCGAGGGCTAAAACTATGGAAACAAAGCCTGAAGAGGCGGAGAATAGTGTTAAGACATTCCTGCGCAAGCTCGACAGCAACGGGGCTGAGCTAAAAAGCATAAACATTGGTGAGCTTGCAAACGAGGAAGACTACTTTGATGCCCGATTTAAGGTGACAGACAAGGGCGACATAGTGCTCGCAGTAAGCGGGTCTAATCTCGTTGTGCTAAACTCCGAGCTTGAGCAAAAGGGAGAACTCGGTCTGCCCGAGGGAGTCGAGTGGTTACAGGGCATAACAGAATTAGGCAAAGGCAAGGTAGCCGTTTCCTACTACGACAACAAAGAACAAAAGGAGATGGCAAAGCAAATCGACACCGAAAAAATGGACTACGGTGAAGAATATGCACTTCCTCAAAATGCCTATGAAATCCTGGGCAGCGCCCTTGGTTACGACATTGTTTATAAAGATTATAACGGCATAAGAGGCTACAGTTTTAAGAGCAAAGAAACATCAACAATTGTGAGATGGGTCGACAGCGACATACAAAGCGATAATATTTCGTTTGTTCACGTGACAGAAGACGGGAAAATTCTCTGCTGCTTATCAGACCAAAGAGTCAATGTAAAGGGCGGCAATGAGGAGGATTACACCCCGATTTACCAAATTGCGCTTCTAAAACAGGTCAAAAGATCGGAGTTGCCCAAGAGAACAGAGCTCACATTTGCCTGCATGTATCTAAACCACCTTGTAAAAAATGAGATAATAAAATTTAATAGAGAAAACACTGAGTATCGCATAGTTGTTCGTGATTATTCGGAATACAACACAGAAAACGACTATAATGCAGGAAGACTGAAATTCACAACAGAGCTCACCTCGGGCTTTGTGCCGGATATTATAGACACAGAGGGGTTGCCTGTAATTGGCTTTGCTAAAAAGGGCGTGCTCACTGATCTTATGCCCCTTCTTAGTGCAGATGAGAAGCTCGGCGGCGAAAAAGCGCTTGTGGCTCCTGTGCTACAAAGCCTACAAGATAAGGATGGAAAACTCTTTTCGATTAGCTACGGCTATTCAGTCACAACTGCGATAGCACCCCAAAGCATAGTAGGCGACAAAAAAGGCCTGTCTGCCGAAGAATCTGCCGAGGCACTTTTAAAGCTCAAGCCGGGAGCAAGTATGTTCGAAATCGGCTTCACGCAAGAGAGCATGCTAAATTCCCTGCTCTACATGGGTATGGATAAGCTCGTAGACAGGGCAGAGGGCAAGTGCAGCTTCGACAGCCCCGAGTTTAAGAATATGCTCCAATTTGTGAAGACCTTCCCCGAGGAATACGACTGGGAAAAGCATGAATATCAGCCTAGCGATGATTCGCTTGTCAGATTTGTTGAGGGCAGACAGCTGTTTATGACCTTAGACTTAGGGGACACAGAGTTTTATTATCTGCGTCAGATATTTAATGCAACAGGCGGCAAGTTCACGGTTACAGGTCTGCCCGGTGCAGTGTCGTCAGATGCTGTGATGCATGTCTACGGCGGTCTCGGAGTTTCCGATGCCTGCCGAGACAAAGACGGAGCTTGGCAATTCATAAGACGCTTTTTAACAGAAGACTACCAAAGAAGCAGCATGTACTACGGAATGCCGATTAACAAGGCGGTATTTGAAGAAAAGGTCAAAGAAGCCATGTCACCTAAGTACGAGGATGACCCTGATGCCCCCGGTGGCAAAAAGGAAGTTCCGCACATAAGCTATTTCGGAGGTCCGAGCGGTGACATTAAAATTGATGTTTTCGAGATGTCACAGGCAGAATATGACCTTATTATGGAGATACTGGAAAGAACAGCTCCTGTGACCCAGTATGATGAGCAGCTTATGGAGATAATAAGAGAAGAGGCACAGGCGTTTCTTAAGGGAACAAAATCTGTTGACGCTGTGGCAGCTACAATTCAAAACAGGGCAAGCACATACATCAGCGAACAAAGCTGAGAATGCTAAAACAGCTATAAAATGAATAAAACCCAAAGGGCTCCGGATTTTCCGGAGCCCTTTGCATGACGAAAAAGAAACATCGGTCGTTTTCGTATGCCCCACTCGGACGGGGTAACAAAGGCAACCGCAGGTACGCCCCTACGGTTAAACCGTTGGAATTAATCACTATTTTATATTTACCTAAACTGGGATTGCCCACCAAAACCGTGTAAAACCTCCGTTGGGGAAAGTAGCGGCGGTCTGCGACCGCCAAATCGCCGCAGCAAAATTTACCTGCTAATGTATATTTCATAAACCGCAAAATTTGACAAAGTTACGAAGGCGACCGCAGGTCGCC
>JAAZCZ010000058.1 GCA_012513005.1 Oscillospiraceae bacterium
AATAGACTGCGACAAGCTCTCAGAGCAGCTCAAAATCGAGCTTAACGATGCAAGCGGCCAAAAGAAGGCAAAGCTTGTTAAGAGACTTGAGGTAGTCGAGGCATTCCGCACAAGCGGCAACAGACCAGAGTGGATGATAATAGACGTAATTCCTGTTATTCCTCCCGAATTGCGTCCCATGGTGCAGCTAGACGGCGGCAGATTTGCAACAAGCGATTTAAACGACCTTTATCGCCGTGTAATAAACCGCAACAACCGTCTTAAGAGACTGCTTCAAATCCACGCACCGGAAATCATAATAAGAAACGAAAAGCGCATGCTCCAAGAGTCAGTCGATGCTCTAATAGACAACGGCAGACGCGGCAGAGCGGTTACCGGAGCTAACTCCAGAACCTTAAAGAGCCTTTCCGATATGCTCAAGGGCAAGCAGGGCAGATTCCGTCAGAACCTGCTAGGCAAGCGTGTCGACTATTCGGGCAGAAGCGTTATCGTTGTCGGACCCGACCTCAAAATATTCCAGTGCGGCGTTCCCAAGGAAATGGCAATCGAGCTGTTTAGACCCTTTGTCATGAAAAAGCTTGTGGACGACGGTCACGCAAACAACATAAAATCAGCCAAAAAGATGGTTGATAAGCAGCGCACTGAGGTTTGGGATGCTCTTGATGTAGTAATTGCTGAGCACCCTGTACTTCTAAACCGCGCACCCACCCTGCACAGGCTGGGTATACAGGCATTTGAGCCAATATTAGTAGAAGGTAGGGCACTGCGCCTGCACCCGCTGGTCTGCACAGCCTACAACGCAGACTTCGACGGCGACCAGATGGCAATTCACGTTCCCCTTTCGGCAGAGGCACAGGCAGAGGCAAGAATACTCATGCTCTCAGCCAACAACCTGCTTCGCCCGCAGGACGGTCACCCGGTAAACGTACCGACTCAGGATATGATACTAGGCTCCTACTATCTCACAATAGTCAGACTCGGCAAGGCAGAGCCCGGCGCGGAGCAGGTCTATGTAACCGATGCAGGTGACACAAATCTGCCGGTAGGCGAGATTGTAGACGCTGACGAATTTGTAGCAGCCTGCACTGAAGCTAAGGACAACAAAAAGCGTCCGGCTGAGTACAGACCCCTAAAATCCTACTCAACAACAGCCGAGGCAATAATGGCATACAACGAGGGCGCAATCGGTCTGCACGCACCCATTTTAGTCAGGTCAGATAAGAGAGCCCCCGGCAAGCCGCACGGCAAAATAATAAGAACAACAGTCGGCAGAATAATCTTTAACGAGCCCATTCCTCAGGACCTAGGCTATGTAGACAGAACAAATCCGGAGACAGCCTACGATCTTGAAATCGACTTCCAGGTCGGCAAGAAACAGCTTGAAAATATCATAGACCGCTGCATCCAGAAATACGGCTTCACAATATCCGCAGAGGTATTAGATAACATCAAGGCACTGGGTTTTAAGTACTCCACACAGAGCGCAATCACAATCTCAATAGCAGATATGACAGTCCCGGAGGCCAAGAAAACCCTTATAGCCGAAACTCAGGATAAGATTCTGGATATCGAAAAAGAATACAAGCGCGGACTAATGACAAACCACGAACGCTACAAGCTTGTAATCAAAGAGTGGGAGAAAACAACAAAAGAGGTTACGGGAGCCCTGCAAAACTGCCTCGATAAATATAACCCTATTTACATGATGGCAGACTCCGGAGCCCGTGGTTCAATGAACCAGATTCGTCAGCTCGCCGGTATGCGCGGACTTATGGCAAACACCTCCGGTAAGACAATCGAAATCCCGATTAAGTCAAACTTCCGCGAGGGTCTTAGCGTACTTGAATACTTCATCTCCAGCCGCGGAGCGAGAAAGGGACTGGCTGATACTGCGCTTAGAACGGCAGACTCAGGTTACCTCACAAGAAGACTTGTTGACGTCTCCCAGGATGTAATAATCCGCGAAGACGACTGCGGCACGCAGGAGGGAATTTGGGCATCGGCAGTCTATGAAAAGGGTCAGGAAGTTCAGTCCTATGCAGTCAGCATACACGGCAGATTCCCGGCAGAGCCGATCGTAGACCCCAAAACAGGCGAAGTTATATTCGACACAGATCACATGCTCATGCCGGATGACGCTAAGACACTCACAGACAGAGGCATAGATAAAGTTCTAATCCGCAGCGTCATGTGCTGCGAGGCAGCCAGCGGTGTCTGCGCCAAGTGCTACGGCATAAACTTAGCGGTAGGTCAGCCTGTTAACCCGGGCGAGGCTGTCGGTGTCATAGCAGCTCAGTCAATAGGCGAGCCGGGCACACAGCTCACAATGAGAACCTTCCACACAGGCGGTATAGCAGGCGGCGACATCACACAGGGTCTTCCCCGTGTTGAGGAGCTGTTTGAGGCCAGAAAACCCAAGAAAATGGCAGTGCTGTCTGAAATTTCAGGAACAGTTTCCATTGAGGAAACCCGCAAAAACCAAATCTACACACTAACCGTCACAGCTGAAGACGGAGAAGTTAAGCTATACAATGTAACCTATGCCTCAGGCATACTAGTGTCAGACGGCATGGAGGTACAAAAGGGACAGGAGCTCACATCAGGCGCCGTTAACCCGCACGATATACTCGAAATAAGAGGTATCGAAGACGATGTATTCGGCAGACACGGTGTCAGAAACTACCTTGTTCAGGAAGTACAGAAGGTTTACAGACAGCAGGGTGTCGACATTAACGACAAGCACATAGAGGTAATTGTTCGTCAGATGATGCGCAAGGTCAAGATAGAAGATCCCGGAGCAACCCAGCTGCTCAGCGGAGCCACTGTGGATATTTCCGAGCTAAAGAGAGCCAACGCCGCAGTTCGTGCAAGAATTGCAGCGGGCGAGAAAGACGATTTCGGTGAAGAGCTCAAAACAGCAGAGTACACACAGCTTCTCATGGGCATAACCAAGGCATCACTTGCAACAGAGAGCTTCCTCTCAGCTGCCTCATTCCAGGAAACCACAAAGGTTCTGACAGATGCAGCAATTAAGGGCAAGATAGATAACCTTGTGGGTCTCAAAGAAAACGTCATCATAGGCAAGCTTATCCCCGCGGGAGCAGGGCTTTCGGTCTACAGAGACTTCGAAGCCGAAACAGATGAAACAGTCGAATCTGACCCCGAGGATTACGTTGACCTTTCAGCACTTATTAACCGCACAAACGCCCTATAAACACTAAATCGGCGCCGGAGGTAAAGTTTTGCCTCCGGCGCTCAAAAATGCTTGCATTTATGCACTTTCTGTGCTACTCTTAGGCGTGTAGAAGAAGGAAGTAAGCAGAGTGGGGCGGCCCACTCTTTTTATTGACTAAAATGCAGTACATAAAAACTAATAGGATGAAGTGAATAATGAGTAAAATAACAGATAAGGTAACGCAGCTCTCAGAGCCTGTAATATCGCAGCTCGGGCTTATTCTCTGGGATGTACAGTTTGTAAAAGAAGCAGGCGGCCACTATCTACGGATATATATAGACAAGCCGGGCGGAGTCGGAATCTCTGACTGTGAGGCAGTTTCCAGAGCCTTAGATCCGCTACTCGATGAGCACGACCCAATCCCGATGTCATACACATTTGAGGTCTCCTCCGCAGGAGCAGAAAGAGAGCTAAAATGCCCGTCTGACTTTGAGATGTTCATAGGCGAACTTGTGGAAGTAAAATTCTATCAGCCGATAAACGGCTCTAAAACAGCTGTCGGTAACCTAGTGGCTTATGAAGACGGAGCGGTCACTATTGAGCAAAACGGCGAGACCCGCAAATACGAAAAATCACAAGTTGCGCAGACCCGTCTGCGTATGAAAATATAAGGAGCAAGGTAATGAACGCAGATTTTTTTGCCGCTATTGAGGACATCGAAAGAGAAAAAGGCATACCCGTCAGCTATATGTACGAGAAAATAGAGCAGGCTATGCTCGCGGCGTTTCGCAAAGATAACCCGGAATACGGGGATAATGCCAGTATTATACTTGACGAAAAAAAGAAGAAAATCGGCCTTGTGGTAGTTAAAACCGTTGTAGAGGAAGTTACGGACAAAACAAGAGAAATCTCCCTCGAAGACGCAAAGAACTACAAAAAGCGCATAAAGCTCGGTGATGAGCTTGCAATTCCGGTCGAAACAAAGAAATTCGGCAGGATAGCGGCTCAGGCAGCCAAGCAGGTAATTATTCAGGGCATACGCGAAGCTGAGCGCGGAATTATATACGACGAATTTAATTCCAAGGAACACGAAATTCTAACAGGCGTTGTGTCCAGAGTTGAGCCCCGCACAGGCAGTGTATCTATAACAATAAACTCAAACTCGGAGAACACAGAGGCAATGCTCTCTCCGAGCGAGCGTATAAAAGGCGAGGAGCTTATTGAAGGCAGCAGGATTAAGGTATATGTTGTCGAGGTCAGAAAGTCCACAAAAGGACCTCAGGTTCTCATCAGCAGAACCCACCCGGGTCTTGTTAAACGCCTGTTCGAGCTGGAGGTTCCCGAAATATTTGACGGCACAGTCGAGATTAAGGCAATAGCCAGAGAAGCCGGCAGCAGAACAAAGATGGCAGTTTGGAGCGCAAACGCCGACGTAGACCCGGTAGGCGCCTGCGTGGGTCCCCGCGGCGGCAGAGTAGCATCAATAGTAGATGAGCTCGGCGGCGAGAAGATAGACATAGTGGCATACAGCGAAAGCCCGGAGGAGTTTATAGCAGCATCGCTTGCCCCATCAGAGGTAATAAGCGTAGTCGTCTCTGAAGACGGCACAAAAAGCTGCACTGCAACAGTACCTGCCAGCCAGCTGTCTCTTGCAATCGGCAAAGAGGGTCAAAACGCAAGACTGGCAGCCAAGCTCACGGGCTACAAAATAGACATCAAGCCGGACGCAGCACTTTAAGATAATAATTTCGGAAAGGCGGCAGAGCATATGCAAAAGACTAAGAAAATACCAATGCGGCAGTGCTTAGGCTGCCGTGAGATGAAACCTAAAAGAGAGCTAATCAGGGTTGTCCGCAGCAAGGAAGGCGAAGTTGCGGTGGATCTAAAAGGCAAATTGCCCGGCAGAGGAGCCTATGTGTGCAGATGCAAAAGCTGTCTAGCCAAGGCACTTAAATCACACGCAATTGAAAGAGCACTTGATGTGCAGATACCGGACGAATTAAAAGAAAAACTATCGTCCGAACTGGAGGACAGCGAAAACGGATAGGGCATTAAACTACTTAGGTCTTATGAGAAAGGCCGGAAAAATTGAGATAGGCGAGGCAGCCTCAAAAGCTGCGATAGCAGCAGGCAAGGCAAGGCTGCTCATAATAGCGGCAGACGCCTCGGATAACGCCAAAAAAAAGGCAAGCGGGTTTCTTGTGGGCAGAAGGGCACTTTATGTACCACTGCCGCACAGCAAATCCGAGCTGTCAGACGCGCTCGGCAGAACATCGGATCTAAGCATGGCAGTCACGACAGACTTTGGTCTCTCGGCAGCTTTCATGCAGGCGCTTTCTGAGCAATATCCCGATAAATACACCGAGCTAAAAGATGAAATGACAAAACGAGCCGAAAAAGCGGCAAAACGCAAGGCGGCAGGTCCAAAGAAGAAGTCAGGGAGGAAACAAGATGGCATTTAGTAAATACAGAGTACACGAGGTGGCAAAGGATTTTGAATCAACATCCAGGGCTATTTCGGATATTCTCGAAAAGTATGATGAAAGACCGAAAAACCACATGAAAGCCCTAAATGATGATGAGCTTTCTATCATATTCGAATACCTCACACAGCAAAATATGTGTGAGAGCCTTGACGAGCTTCTAAAGGTCAGCGTTCCGGAAAAACCCGAGAAGGCATCCGAAGCAAAAGAAGCCAAAGAAAAGAAACCTACTGCGGAGGACAAAAAGACGGAGAGCGAAAAGGCAAAGAAGACCCTAAAAGCCGATAAACCTGAAAAGACGGCAGAGGGCAAGAATAAAGAGCAGACTGCCGATGTTAAAAGTGCTGATAAAACTCAGGCAAAGCCCAAGTCAAGACCCGAAAAGCAGGGCGGACAGGTTCACAGAGTGCCGGAGCGCCGTGTAATAGACACACGCAGCGGCAGCAGCGTCAACCTGCGCAAGTACGACGAGAAGTTCGACAGAATGGCAGGCGGCAGGAGCGACTCCTATAAGAGCGGTCGCGAGAAAGTGCCCAGCAAGCAGAAACAGCGCCAGCAGCAGGCAGCTGCCAGCGCAAAAAGGCGTGCCGAAGAGAGGGAGCGCATGCAGAAATTGCAGTTTGAAATAGCAAAGAAACAGCAGCTCACCGTCAGCATTCCCGATGCTATCGGAGTGGGTGAATTAGCTTCCCGCATGAAGAAGACAGGCTCAGAGGTAGTAAAGGCACTTATTAAAAACGGCGTCATGGCGTCACTTTCAGATATAATCGATTTTGACACAGCAGCCTTAGTTGCTATGGAACTCGGTCGCAAGGTAAAAAGAGAGACAATAGTAACCGTTGAGGAGAGGCTAATAGACGACACAGAGGACAAAGATGAGGATCTCACCCCGCGCGCACCCGTCGTTGTCGTCATGGGACACGTTGACCACGGTAAAACAAGCCTATTAGACCGCGTCAGAAGAGCCAATGTGGCAGCCGGCGAGGCAGGCGGAATTACCCAGCACATAGGCGCCTACACAGTGAATGTAAACGGCAGCTCCATAACCTTCCTAGACACCCCGGGACATGAAGCCTTCACATCAATGCGCGCCCGCGGAGCTAAGATAACAGACATAGCAATACTTGTTGTCGCGGCGAATGACGGCATCATGCCCCAGACAATTGAGTCAATAAACCACGCCAAGGCAGCGGAAATTCCCATTGTCGTGGCAATAAACAAGATAGATGTA
>JAAZCZ010000059.1 GCA_012513005.1 Oscillospiraceae bacterium
ATATGGAATGAGAAACGTTGCAGCCAATGCGGTTTTGCAGCGTTTTTCTTTTAACATTCTAATGAATAAGTGCTTTTATAATTGTAGGATGTAAATGTTGAAGTAAAGTGGCAAGCAGGGCATAAGGGTGACCACCTTATGCTTTTGCTTGCTGGGGAGTATCCCCAATCCCCACTAAAACGATGATAAATCATCGTGCTACGCTCCCTTTGGGAGCTGATGAAATCACAGTGCAGCTTACCGCTGTTCCTGTGATTTTTCTTTTTCCTTTTGCTCCTGTTCCAGTCCCAAAAGTCGGTCGATATTCGCCTTTGCAGTCAGAATATCCTGCATTTCTTTTTTCGCCGTATGATACTGTCCGTATACTTTTTTCTTCTCCGAAAGCAAGTCTGCATATTCGGCTTGCAGGGTCTTAACTGTGGGAAGCTTTTTCACACTAAGTTCCTCAAAAGCCGCCTTTGCCGCCTTATGCAAGGTCAGCTCTGCACGGTGTTCCTCATAAAACTTTTTGGAGTAGCCTGCCTTGCGGTAATCGCTGTAAATATCTCGGGTTTTCGCATAGTTGAAGATGTGTTTTTTCAGCACCTGTATTTCTGCCATACGCTTTTCAGCGGTCTTAATTTGCGTGTTCAGCTCGTCAAAGGTAGCAGTACATTTCTTTGCCTTTTCCTCTAAATCGGAGTAGGCAAGGAGCTTATGTTCTTGCAAGAAATTGACGGTCTGTGCCATCTGCTTTAAATTGAAAATCTTTGCCCACTGCTCGTAGCCTTTGCCCTTGCCTTGCTGTAATTTTGCCTGTATATTCACAAGGAGATTAACGGATTTTTCCTGCCGTTTCGGTTGTTTGGCAGAGGTTTTTTTGACTTCTCTTTGAAGAGCTTTACCGTCAATAATCGCCTTAATTTCATCTTCCGAATATCCCTCGTCAAGAGAACGCAGGCGAATAAATTTTTTCTGCTCTGCACCTTTAAATGCGTAATGCTTACCGCTTTTTGTTTCATAGCCCGCACCTTGCATGAGCTGTAAAAACTCATCAAAGGTTTTAGGCTTTTGGGCAAGCACATCATCTATGGTCTGTCTTAATTTATCGGAGTGCGAGAGGGGCTTTTCATCGCCAAGCCATTTGCCGTAATGCCCCTTAGAGCGTTTGGGGTTTTTGATAATGGAAAGTCCGTTTTCAAGGCAAAGGCGGTCAGATATTTGAGCGAGAGCCTTACCGCTTCTCTTAAAATCTCGAAACTTTTTTGTACAGTCAAGAGAGGTGGAATTAAAGATAATGTGATTATGAATATGGGCTTTGTCTATGTGCGTGGCAACGATAAAAGCGTGGTTGCCTTTGGTGAAGCTCATGCCCAATTCATATCCGATTTTGTTTGCAAGCTCGGGTGTTATTTCCCCCGGCTTAAAGGCTTGCCGTATCTGATAGGCAATGACATTGCTTGCTTGTTTTCTGCCTGTAATATCATCATATTGCCGCTTAGAGAGCATAAACTCACCTTGCACGGTTTTAGGGTCGCACTCATAGGAGCTGATGTATTCACCCTCGTTTGTTTTGTCGGGGTTTTTCGCATAATCGGTGCGGTCAGCAAGGCAGTCTGCAATGGATTTTCCTTTGTTTTGGTGCATGGGAATTAAGCGTGTGGTAGCGATAATAACACCTCCTTTGTGGCATGAAAAAAGAGCTGCCGCATGGCAACTCTTTTATAAGATTAAAAATCATGCAGTTTTTCCGTTAAGCACTAAGGAAACTAAGCAGACAAAAACATCTCTTTTTTCTTCTTCGATAGCAGGCAACAATCTATTGAAATTATCTTTCGCCATTTCTAAATCATTTGCTATATGCAATTTATCGAAACTTTGCTCCAATAAATCTAAGTCATACTTTAATACGGCAAATTGTTCAGAGGAAATTTGTTTCATGTTTAGGCATTCGTTTAAAAAATTTATACCCTCGCTTTTTTTGCCACTTTTTAAGTAAGCTTTAGACAGCTTGTCAATTACAAATGGAGAAGGATAGCAACTGTAATATTTGTGCAATATTGTAACTCGATAAATCGGAGGGAGTGTGCTAAATACTGTTGGAATCCATGTCCTATCTTGCGGATTACCAAAATCATTTTTCTCAAAATACGAGTAAAAAATCTCTAAAGAGAATTGTTTAATAGCTTCTTGGGAATCAACAATGTCTTGGGAACTATACTGACCTTCCTCTCCGTCATGTGCACCTTTGTTACCTATTCCTTTAGCATTAAGAAGCCCATCTACCACTGTGTTATTCATAAATTCTTTAGCAGCTTCAATCTTATTATGCAATTTGTACTTTTTCCACTTTTGCTGTATTTCAGAAGATACAAATTGAAATACGATTTCATCACAAACATATTCTAAACACACTCTAATATCGACTGCTCTATGGTGTATCTTTTCTTCAGCTTCGCCTGCATAAAGATAATACTTTCTTGATAGGGGCGAAATTAAAGGTAAATTCATTTCCATATTTTAACCTCCTCAGATAATTTATCGGCTATCCTTAAAATTCGTGCATATTTTAAAAATGCTGTGTTCATTATACCACGCACCTCCGAAAAATTCATCAACAGCTTTTGAAAGAAAAAAGCAGGAGTGCCACCATAAAACAAGGGTCGA
>JAAZCZ010000060.1 GCA_012513005.1 Oscillospiraceae bacterium
ATCTTCCTCTTTTTTAAGTTTGCTTGGATGCTTTAGCAGCAAAGAGCGTGACCTTTTGAAATGCTTTCTTTTTTCATCGTCAAACTTCTTCTGCTCATTCTTACGAACATTTTCAAACGCCCAGTTTGCCTGCCGCATTACTTAGAACTTATCTATTACAATTGTTGCATTTGGAAAGCAGGCTTTTGCAACTTCTTTGTATGCCTTATTCATATCATAACTACCACCTTGACGCTGCTTCTCGTGCTAAAATCCCTGAAATATCTAATTAAATCAGCACTTTTTCTATTTGGAAGTATATCCAGAACTTTCTTATGCTTTGCGTCTGTAATTATGCACTGAAACTTTTCGCCACCTGCATTACCCTTAAACTCATCAATTGATAACACCTCCGGTAAGGACTTTAAACTATAGTTTACAAGGTCAAAATAGCGAAGCGTTGTACTTATGGATACTCCGTGATCTTTTGCAATATCAGAAGCACTACGTACTTTACCAAAATCAGATATCAAATGTGCTACAAGCCGAGAGGTTACCTGATGGTATCGAGGAACAAAAGTGTTTGTTTCTGCAAACCGCTTTCCACAGCTGTTACATCTGTACCTTCGTTTACGCAGGTGTATTATTGTCAGCTTACCATATATGCTGATATCTCGCACTTTCTGATGCCTGTAGTCGTGTACTGCGTCTGTCATCTCTCCGCATTTAGGACAGCAATGTAACTTTTTAGGAATTTCTACAGAGATATGCTTCATTCCCGCCTCGTTCCAAACATTTTTTATCTCCGCACCTTCCAATTCCAGAAGATTTAAGGTATTATTTTCACAGAGCATATTGAACATCCTTTCTGGTTGGGTTTCGTCGCTTTTATCTTAAAGGATTTCTTCCGTATGCTCTACCTTTTTATTAAAAATGTTGGAGTTCGGTTTTCCCGTACCCCAACATTTATTATAGAACCTTTTTAATCTTTTGATTCTTACTTGTTTCTGACGCTGTCTATATAGGCTGTGAGTTCAAGCATTTTAACTGAAAATGCCCACTCGTTATCATACCAAGCAACAAGCTTAACAAAGTTGGGGTTTAGGCTAATTCCGGCATTTGCATCGAAAATGCTGGTGTGGGGGTCTGTGCAGAAGTCGGAGGATACAACCTCTTCGTCTGTGTATGCCAAAACGCCCTTCATGCTGCCTTCGGATGCTTCTTTTACTGCTGCGCAGATTTCTTCGTAGCTTGCGCCCTTTTCTAAGCGGCAGGTAAGGTCTACTATAGAGACATCTGCTGTGGGAATTCTAAGACTCATGCCGGTGAGCTTCCCTGCAAGCGAAGGTATTACTTTGCCGACAGCCTTAGCAGCTCCTGTTGTTGAGGGAATGATGTTGCCGAAAACCGAACGGGAAAGTCTCCAGTTCTTTTTGGAAAAGCTGTCAACAACGTTCTGAGTTGCAGTTCCTGCATGTACAGTTGTCATGAGACCCTCGACTATGCCGAACTTGTCGTTTATTACCTTAGCAAGCGGGGCTAAGCAGTTTGTTGTGCAGGATGCGTTTGAAACTACATTTATATCAGCTGTGTATGAATCCAAGTTGACTCCGCAAACGAACATCGGTGTGTCGTCCTTAGAGGGTCCGGAGAGTACAACTACCTTGGCTCCTGCATCTAAGTGCGGCTGGACAGATTCTTTTGTTAAGAACTTGCCGGTGCATTCAAGCACATAATCTACCCCGAGATCTCCCCAAGGAAGCTCGGAAGGATCTCTTGAATCTAACAGCTTTATTTTTTTGCCGTTAACTACAAGTGCCTTCTCCTCACCGTTTATCGCCTCGACCGTGCCGCAGAACCTGCCATGCACGGTGTCATATTTTGTTGCATAGACCAGCTGCTCAGGTGTTTTATCGGGTGCGTTTACTGCCACTACCTCGATATTTTCGTTCTGCATTGCTGCGCGAAACACAAGGCGTCCTATACGACCGAAGCCGTTAATGCCAACTTTTACGCTCATATTAAATCCTCCATTTGAATTATTTGTTTAGACCGTGTATTATTTTATTACAATTATCAAAAAATATCAATATTCTTTAAAAGTATTATATGTTACAGTTTATATTATTAAATGCTCGGAGGAATAAAATGCGTCTTGATAAGTATCTTAAGGTATCTCGGATAATAAAAAGGCGAACTATAGCTAAGGAGGCTTGCGACAAGGGCATCATCTCCGTGAACGGAAAAATTGCCAGAGCATCTCTTGAAATCAAAATAGGTGACATTATTGCGGTAGGCACCGGCGACAGAGTGTTTACTGCCGAGGTCTTGTCATTAGATGAAAATGCGAAAAAAGCAGAGGCTTTATCTATGTACAGGGAGATTGCACCATAAATTTTAAGCTTATGTATTTTTATCTCAGATAATCTAGCTTTTCACACATTGAGTGCTTGATTTTTACTATAATAGTGTTATACTATTTGTGTTAAAATTATAGTTTCAGGAGGCTATATCATGGTAATAGTATATAAGTCCAACTCAGGCTACACAAAGGAATACGCAAAGCTTTTAAGTGATGCTTTAGATGTCCCTGCATACAGCATCGATTATTTACCCGAAGTTCACAAGGGTAAAGATATCCTTTTCCTCGGCTGGGTATTTGCAGGTTCCGTAGTGGGTTATAAGAAAGCAGCTAAGCTGTGCAACGTCAGATGCGTATGTGCAGTCGGCATGGGTCCCCCGATGAGCGAGCTCGTTCCCGGTTTCCGTGCAAAGATGAGCATTCCTGCCGGTGTTGAGGTTTTCTACCTGCAGGGCGGCTTTGATATAAACAAGCTCAAAGGACCTATGAAGTTAATAATGAAAATTAAGGTCAAGGAAATTGCCGGTCGTTTTGCCGGAAAGACAGACCTTTCTCCCGAAGAGCAGGCAACTCTTAATATGACTTCTGTCGGC
Source organism: Oscillospiraceae bacterium (assembly GCA_012513005.1). GTDB lineage: Bacteria > Bacillota > Clostridia > Oscillospirales > Oscillospiraceae > Scatomorpha. Next base: position 2,935 of record JAAZCZ010000060.1, read on the forward strand.
GACAGCTGCGTAAGTCTAGAGAACCTTGCTCCCGTAATAGACTGGTACAAGAAGAACTAGTTCCGGGATAATGAAGCGGTATGCCGGTTTTTTCGGCATACCGCTTATTGTTTTATATACTAATCTATAAACTGATTTATCAAGTTGAGGTCAAGATATTGGAAAGACTAAAAAGAATTGCAGCAATTAACGACATATCAGGATTGGGCAAGTGTTCGCTCACAATTGCACTGCCTGTTATTTCAGCATCAGGAGTGGAATGCTCCTGCATTCCGACTGCCCTGCTTTCTACTCATACAGGGGAGTTTCAAAACTGGACTAAGGTTGATTTAAGCTCGCAAATGCTTAAAATTGCCGAGCACTGGCGAGAAATCGGTGCTAAATTTGACGGAATTTGCAGCGGATATTTAGCTTCTCCCGCTCAGGCAAATCTTGTTTCAGAAATAATTGATATATTAGCCGATGAAAATACGCTTATTATTACAGACCCCACAATGGCAGATAACGGAGAGTATTATACAGGCTTTGACAATAGCATGTGTGAGGCATTTAAAACGCTGTGTAAAAGGGCAATGGTAATAACGCCTAATATTACCGAAGCTGCTTTCTTATCAGGTGTTCCATATAAAAAGCCACCTCAAGACAGAGAATATGTTGAGGAGCTTTTTGCAGCTTTGGCTACGCTTGGACCTAAGATTATCGCTATTACCGGCATACACACAAAAAATGAGGAAGTCGGCATAATAGTAAAAGATTTGAGAAACGGCAAAAGCTGCGAGGAAATGCGCCCGCAACGCGGGGGTGTGTTTTATGGAGTCGGTGATATTTTTGCCTCTGCCTTCTCTGCTCTGCTTGTTCGGGGAGCAACAATACCCGAGGCTCTTTCAGCTTCCGGTCTGCTTCTTGAAAAGAGCATAGAAAAAAGCTACCTGGGCGATACGCCCAGGCGCTTCGGTGTTGAGTTTGAAACTGTGTTACCCGAGTATATTAGAAAGGTCGAGGATATCTTCTCTTCTAAGGCTTTTTAAATCCGTCTTTGAGTGCTACGGCTCTGTTAAAGACTAATTTCCCCTGCTTTGAGCCCTGCGCATCTACGGTGAAATATCCGAGACGCAAAAATTGATATGATGACGGTGCTTTAGCATCTTTCAGAGACTTTTCCACCTTGCAGTTTTCCAGAATTTCAAGTGAGTCAGGATTTATGCAGTCTATAAAGTCCTTATCTCCGGCATCCGGATCGGGGTCTGAAAACAGGTTGCCGTAGATACGAATTTCCGCATCAACGCAGTCTGCCTTGTTAACCCAGTGAATTGTGCCTCTTACTTTTCTGCCGTCGGGGGTGTTGCCGCCTCTTGTTTCCGGGTCATACTCGCAGAGAACCTCAGTAATCTCGCCTGCATCGTTCTTAACGCAGCCTGTGCATCTGACAATATATGCACCTTTTAGTCTGACCTCGTTCCCGGGATAGAGTCTTTGATATTTCTTTTCCGGTACTTCCATAAAGTCGTCCCGCTCTATCCAAAGATGCTTTGAAAAGCTAACATTTCTTGTCCCGAGTGATAAGTCTTCAGGGTTGTTTTCTACCTCGAAAAGCTCTGTCTTATCTTCGGGATAATTTGTTACTGTGAGTAAAACCGGTTTTTGTACTGCCATTACACGAGGAGCGTGTGCATTTAGATCCTCACGCAGACAGTGCTCAAGCAGGCTGTATTCCACCATGTTAGGAACCTTTGTAACTCCGATTCTGTCACAGAAGTCTCTTATAGCAGCAGCTGTGTAGCCGCGGCGGCGAAGCCCGCATAGGGTCGGCATGCGCGGGTCATCCCATCCGCTCACATATCCCTCTTCTACAAGTCTGCGAAGCTTTCTCTTTGACATGACGGTGTAGTTAATACCCAGTCTTGCAAACTCGATTTGGCGGGGTTTTGAAGGTAGTGTGACATTATCTACTACCCAATCATAAAGCGGTCTGTGATCCTCATATTCCAAACTGCAAAGAGAGTGTGTTATGCACTCTAATGCGTCTTGTATCGGGTGAGCAAAATCATACATGGGATAAATACACCATTTATTCCCCTGCCTGTGATGCTCAATATATCGTATTCTATACAGAACCGGGTCTCTCATATTGAAGTTGCCCGACGCTAAATCAATTTTGGCTCTTAAGGTATACTTGCCTTCCGGAAACTCCCCTGCTCTCATTCTCCTGAAAAGATCTAAGCTCTCAGGAGCAGGTCTGTCTCTAAACGGGCTTTTTGCAGGCGTGCCGATATCTCCCCTATACTCGCTAAACTGCTCGGGGCTAAGCTCACAAACATATGCAAGACCCTTCATAATAAGCTCTTGGGCAAGCTCATAGGTTTTTTCAAAGTAGTCGGAGCCGTAATAGAACCTGTCTTCCCAGTCAAAACCGAGCCAGCGAATATCCTCCATTATGGCATCTACATATTCTGTGTCTTCCTTTGCAGGGTTGGTGTCGTCCATACGTAGATTGCAAAGTCCGCCAAAGCTCTCTGCTATTCCGAAATCAATAACGAGAGCCTTGCAGTGACCTATGTGCAAATAGCCATTGGGCTCGGGTGGGAATCTTGTGTGTACACGCATACCCTCAAATCTGCCGCCTTCTGCAATATCCTCCGAGACAAAAGCCTCTATAAAGTTTTTTGCTCTCTCTTCCATCTGTCATAATTCCTTTCGCTACTGATTCTTTGCCTTTTAACCTGCTAAATAAGTATAACATATTTTACTCTGTTTACAATGTACAGATTTGATATTATAATTAAGATATATTATCTATTGGTGGTGTATTATTTATGTATGATGTGGCTATAATAGGCGGCGGACCTGCGGGAATCTCGGCAGCCCTCACCGCTCTGCACAGAAATAAATCCTGTGTAATAATCAGCTCTGCGCCTGAAGACTCCATGCTATTTAAGGCTGAGCTTATAGACAACTATCCCGGTTTGCCGGCTATTACCGGCGCTGATATGCTTCGCAGCTTTATTGCTCACGCAAAGGCATCAGGGGCTGAGTTTTTAGACGGCAGAGCGACATCGGTAATGCCCTATGGTACAAGCTTTGGGGTTGCAGTCGGCAATGACTTTGTTGAGGCTAAGGCTTTGGTGCTTGGAATAGGCGCTTCCCGCGCTAAGGGCTTTCCCGGTGAAAAGGAATTTATCGGCTACGGTGTGAGTTACTGTGCAACCTGTGACGGTATGCTCTATAGAAACAAAAAAGTGGCAGTTGTTGCCCTTTCATCGGATGCCGAGGAGGAAGCAGAGTTTTTGCGTTCTATCGGTTGTGAGGTAGAATACTTTGACTCAAAGAGAGCTAAAAAATTTGAAATAACCGGTGAGAGCAGAGTTGAGCACATTGTTGCTGACGGAGTTTCCTACCCTGTGTCTGCCGTGTTTATTTTTAGACCCTCGATTGCTCCCGACACACTAATTCCGGATTTGGGATTAGATGGCTCAAAGATTGTTGTTGATGCCGATATGGCTACTAATATACCCGGAGTTTTTGCAGCCGGTGACTGCATTGGAGCTCCTTACCAGATTTCAAAGGCTTGCGGTGACGGCAATGTCGCCGGAATTTCAGCTTCCCGTTATGTTGAGGCGCTTGCAAAGCCTGCAGAGGTTTAAGCTACTCTATTTATTGACAAGCAGTCAGCTTAATACTATAATGTTTTAAATACTGTGATTGGCAGTAGTAAGCTATTTTTTGACATTCAGAGAGAAAGCGGTCGGTGTGAGCTTTTATGTCATGTAGCCTAAGTCGGCCATGAGTTGGTTGCCCGAATCATTAAGGCTACCCGAGTTTCTCCCGTTACAGAGAATACGAGTGTCGCTTTTGCGAAACTCAGGTGGTACCACGCTATTTAGCGTCCTGAGAATTCAGGGCGCTTTTTTTATTGGAAGGGTGTTTGAAATGAGAGAATTAGAAAAGATTTATGACCCTAAGCAGGTCGAAGGCAAAATATACAAATCCTGGATGGATGGCGGCTATTTTAGAGCCGACAGAAATTCAGGCAAAAAGCCGTTTACAATAGTGATTCCTCCCCCCAATGTAACAGGTCAGCTTCACTTGGGGCATGCCTTTGATATGACCATTCAGGACGTGCTTATTAGATTTAAGCGCATGGATGGTTATGAGGCACTTTGGCTGCCCGGCTATGACCATGCCGGAATTGCAACTCAGATAAGAGTTGAAGAAAAGCTTGCCGGCGAGGGGCTTACAAGATTTGACTTGGGTCGCGAGAAATTTTTGGACGAGGTTTGGGCCTGGAAAGAAAAATACGGCAACAGAATTATAGACCAATTAAAGCTGCTTGGCTCTTCCTGTGACTGGGATAGGCTTCGTTTTACTATGGATGATGTTTGCGCTAAGGCTGTGCGTGAGGCATTTGTTAACCTGTATAATAAGGGGCTTATATATAAGGGCAAGCGTATAATCAACTGGTGCCCAAAATGCACTACTGCCTTATCTGATGCTGAGGTTGAATATGACGACAAGGAGGGCTTCCTTTGGCATGTTCGCTACCCCTTGTCTGACGGCTCGGGTGAGCTTGTTATTGCAACTACAAGACCCGAAACTATGCTCGGTGACACCGGTGTTGCTGTTAACCCGGATGATGAAAGGTATAAGCACTTAGTTGGCAAAACCTGTATCCTGCCTCTTGTCGGCAGAGAGCTTATTATTGTTGCAGACTCATATGTCGAGAGTGATTTCGGTACTGGCTGTGTTAAAATGACTCCCTGCCATGACCCCAACGACTTTGAGGTTGCAATGCGGCATGACCTGCCTTTTATTACTGTGCTTGATGATAATGCTAAAATAATAAACGGCGGTAAGTATGACGGTTTGGACAGATACGAGGCCAGAAAAGCGATAGTTGCTGACCTTGAAGCGGAAGGTTACTTAGTCAAAACCGAGAAATATGACCACAATGTCGGAACCTGCTACCGCTGCAGCTCTGATGTTGAGCCAATATCTTCCGAGCAGTGGTTTGTTAAAATGCAGCCCCTTGCAACAGAGGCAATAAGAGTAGTTGAAGATAAAGAAATCAGCTTTGTTCCCGATAGGTTTTCAAAGATATATATGAACTGGATGCACAATGTACGTGACTGGTGCATTTCGAGACAGCTTTGGTGGGGGCATAGGATTCCTGCATGGACCTGCTCTGACTGCGGACATCTTACTGTTTCCAAAGAGGATGTTACAGTCTGCGAGGCCTGCAATAGCTCAAACATTGTACAGGACCCTGATGTGCTGGACACCTGGTTTTCCTCTGCTCTCTGGCCTTTTTCAACATTGGGCTGGCCTGATGACACCGAGGACTTGCGTCACTTCTTCCCCACTGATGTGCTGGTTACCGGTTATGATATCATCTTCTTCTGGGTTGCCAGAATGATATTCTCCTCCTGTGAGCATACGGGTGAAATTCCCTTCCACACTGTTTTGCTGCATGGGCTTGTTCGTGATGCCCACGGCAAGAAAATGAGCAAGTCCGCCGGAAACGGCATTGACCCAATTGATATTATCGACAGCTTTGGTGCAGATGCGCTTCGCTTTAATATGATTACCGGAAACAGCCCCGGAAATGATATGCGATTTTATGTTGAGCGCTGTGAGGCTATGCGCAACTTTGCAAACAAGCTTTGGAATGCCAGCCGCTTTGTTATGATGAACCTTAAAATCAGCGATAATAAGCTGCCCAGGGACCTCGATATCGCCGATAAGTGGGTTCTTTCCAAGCTAAACAGCCTAATTTCTGAGGTTCGTGATAATTTCGATAAATATGAGCTTGGCATCGCTGCGCAAAAGATATATGATTTTATTTGGGATACATATTGCGACTGGTATATTGAGCTTTCTAAGCCCCGCTTAAACAGCGAAAATGAGCAGTCTTCAGAAACAGCGCAGAGAGTACTGCTTTATGTGCTGACGGAAATACTGAAGTTGCTGCATCCGTTTATGCCCTTTATTACTGAAGAGATTTTCTCTGCATTACCTCATAATGAGGATGCCTTAATAATCGCGCCCTACCCAAAAGCATCAGACGATCTCAATTTCCCCGAAGAGGAAGCTGCATTTGAAATAATAATGGACGCTGTTAAAGCTGTTCGCAGCACAAGAGCGCAGATGAATGTTCCGCCCTCAAAAAGGCCGAAGCTCATAATACACGCGGGTAGCCCCGATGTCTTTTTAGCCGGTTCTGAGTATTTATCTAAGCTGGCATATGCCGGTGAGCTTGTAATAAGCGACAAGGCTCCAAAAAGCACAGACGGTATGGCAACGGCAATTACGGGCAGCGCAAAACTCTATATGCCCATGAATGAGCTTGTTGACTTGGAGAAAGAAAGGATTAGAATAGAAAATGAGCTTATTAAAGCTCGTGAGGGTCTTAAACGGCAAAACGATAAGCTTGCCAATGAGGCATTTGTGAGCCGCGCGCCTACCGCTGTTGTCGATGTTGAAAAAGAGCGCAGAGATAAGTTTATTGCACTTATTGCAAACCTTGAAGACAGTCTTAAAACGCTGATTTAAGTCTAAATATATTTTTATGGAGGTATTTTCATGTCTCTTAGTCTAAAGGATTTTGAAGCTGCCGAGGGGCGACTTCACGGAATAATCCACAACACTGAGCTTTCCCTATCCTCCACGTTTTCCAAAATGGCAGGCGGAGAAATCTACCTGAAATGTGAAAACCAGCAGAAAACCGGCTCTTTCAAAATCAGAGGCGCCGCCAATAAAATTGCATGCCTTATGTCCCGTGGTGAGCGCAAGCGAATATATGCTTCTTCCGCGGGAAATCACGCCCAAGGCGTGGCTTTTGCCGCCACGAGTAACGGCTACGCATCTACCATAGTTATGCCGGAAACAGCTCCGCTAGCCAAAATCCAAGCCACAGAAGGCTACGGTGCTACTGTCGTTCTGCACGGTGACGGCTATGACAGTGCGCAGTCTGAGGCTCAAAGGCTCTGCCGTGAAGATGACGGGATTTTCCTGCACGCATTTAATGACCTTGAAGTAATTGCCGGTCAGGGAACTGTTGCACTTGAAATACTAAGGGCTCTGCCTACTGTTGACACTATTGTTGTGCCTGTTGGCGGCGGAGGCTTTATTTCCGGAATTTCCTGCTGCGCTAAGCTTATTAATCCCCGTGTCAAGATAATAGGTGTCCAAGCAGCAGAGGTAAACCCGATTGCCAGAAGCTTCAAAGAAAAGAAATTAGTAACAGCAGATAGAAATTCGACTATTGCCGATGGTATTGCAGTTAAGTGTCCGGGTGATATTTCTATGGAGTTCATTTGGCAATACTGTGATGACATTGTCACTGTCAGTGATAACGAAATATCAGCTGCTATGCTGCTATTAATGGAAAGATCTAAGCAGATTGTTGAGCCTGCCGGGGCTGCCTCCTTGGCTGCTGTTTTATCTAAAAAGATTGATGCTAATAAAAGCAGAACTGTATGCGTGCTCTCAGGCGGCAATATTGATGTTGGTTTTATCCCAAAAATAATTGAGCAGGGTTTAGTTTCAAGACATCGCAGATTAAAGTTCTCAACTACGGTTTCGGATACTCCGGGAACTTTAATGAGAGTTTTGCAGATTGTTGCCGAAAACGGTGCTAACATTCTGTCAATAGGTCATGACAGGCACTGCCCGGATATCTTACCGAGCGAAATTATGCTCCACATCGCCTGTGAAGTCGGAGGTAAATCACACGCTGAGAAGCTTATTGCCTCTCTTTGCAACTACGGTTATGTGATTAACTTAGAATAATTATAGAAAAGCGTAATAAAAGAATTATCGGAGCGTCAAAATCAAAAGACGCTCCGATAAATTTATTTTTTATTATTAAATTCCAAGCGGTACTATTTCGCAGAAGTCTTCTACAGTGCCTCTGTTTCTGACACACTCTATTATCTGCCTACCCATCGGATGAAGTTCATCTGTGTCGAAGGCTTCCAGCTCTTTTAGGAAGAAATCGTAGAGTATCTCAGCGCCCTTGTCATAGCCCTGCTCTCCTAAGGTCTCCTGAGTTTCCGGTCTTAAAAATCCCAGGGGAATTTGCTGACCGTCTACCTTCATCTCGCGCAGTGAATAGCCAAAAAGCGGGCAACGGGCAGGTATCAGTCTGTCCATTTTAATTCTGACTCCGCCACGCCTTGCAAGATATTCTCTTGCTATCCACTCTGCTGCAAATCCGACTTTGAAGGTTCCTATGTGCTGGTTCGGTATAAGCACATAGTGGGTGTTGTAGTTATCCACAAGCTGCTCTAGAAGTAGGTTTGCCTGCTTAACCTTTTTGCCTGTTGCAAAAGGCCAATATGAGCCGACTCCCTCGCTTGTTAGGACGTTGCTGCTGTTTACACTGGGGTTTTTAAAGCCTCTGGGAGCAACCAGTCTCCATGCCCATGCAAGTGCAGGAGGGACAATTTGAAGAAGCCCCATTACACCGTAGGAAGGATTTTTAGCGGTTGTGGGCGGCATGCGCACACCAAATGAACGGACATCAACTTCAACCGGTGTGTTGACTATCCCATTTATTAAATGCCTCGGAATTATTATCCTTGGGTTAGAACAAATGCTGCCGTCTGAGTTTTTTATATGATCCCAAGGTAGGCAGGTTGCCTGCGGAACTCCCTCTATATTGAGAAAAATCATAGGAACCTTTGTGTGAATTGCAATCTTTTCATACATTGGCTCGCAGCCGTATTCGTTTATTCCGTCTACACGCACAAACCAGCCGTCTTCGCCGTCTGCCAGTGTGAGTCTGCCTCTGTTTCTTTGAAATGAGGGATGGCAAATTGCCATGTCATCTGTAACAGGCTCTATTGTGCAGGTATCGCTCATGTGTATGTGTGTTTTCTCGCCGGTTAGGACATCTGTTCCGAGCAATACTCTACCGTCTGCCTCACGCATAACATCCTGCAAAAGCTCGCTCTTGCCGCCGCCTGAGGCTCCCTCGTGCATCATTATAATTTCGTTTTCGTACGGTGTTATTATTCTGGCAGCAGAAGCGTGCGCAGTTACCCAGCCCTCCTGCTCGCCAATGTCAATTAGCACACTGTATGTGCCTTTTTTGGCTGAAGGTCCCGGATACAGGTTATACGAAAACACCTCATGCATATTCTCGCTGCGGTTGTGTACAACAACCTGCTTACCGTCAAAATGCGTGTGTCTAAACGGAGGAGCCACATAAATTATTGACCTGGGAGTAAATCCCTCTACTGTTTTGACTTCCACAAAAGCCTGTAGTTCAGAAAGTGCAAATGCAAAGAATGCTGCGTTTCTGGGGCAGACAAGCAGTGAATCATAGCCGTATTCATGACCACCTGCCCTAAACGGGACTAGGATAAGCTCTTGCTCTGAGAGCCACTTGAGTGTCTCTGTGCGCAGGCTGTCAAAGCTGTATCCGTAGACATCGGAAAATCTAGGTTTATCAGACGGCAAATCGTCTGCTATTCTCATGCAGTCGGGGTCGCGTCTTCTCATGCTCTCTTCCGGGAAGTTGACGGCAGCTCCGTTTTTGCATCTCACGACATCTGCCTCTTTGATGATTTCACCACCGACATTGTATGTTACCTGTATTGTGTCACTGTGTGAGTTTCCGAAAATAAGGCTGTACAGAACTTCCTTTGTTTCCGGAATAATTACACTCGGACTGTTATAAACGACTTTTGTCAGTTCTTCGCTCAGTGAAAATCTCTCAAAAAGTATGTTCATGTCGTACTCTCCTTGCTAAAATTTATTCTACTATGCGCTCCCCTATTTTATAAACGTCGCCTGCGCCGACTGTTAAAATAATGTCTCCGGGACCGGCTACTTTGCGAAGTGCATTTTCAATATCTTCAAAAGTTTTGTAAAATTTGCTGTTATCTAATTTAGCCGCTAAATCGGCTGATGATATTCCGGTCTTATTTGTCTCTCTTGCTGCATATATTTCTGCTAACAAAAGCACTTCCGGTCTTCGCAGCTGGGAGATAAAATAATCAAAGAATGCTGTTGTTCTTGAGTATGTGTGGGGCTGAAAAACCAGTATTGTGCGTTTATATCCCAAAGGCTCAACAGCGTCAAGTAGTACCTTAAGCTCGCCCGGGTGATGTGCGTAGTCGTCGTATACATCGGCACCGTTAAACTTGCCCTTGAATTCAAAGCGTCTGCCGGCACCGCCATAGCCTGCAAGCCCGTATTTAATTGCGTTGGGACCTGCACCTAAGCAAATTGTAGCCGCAGCTGCTGCCAGTGCGTTTTTGACATTGTGCATTCCGGGCACATGAAGTGTTACAGTTGTGAATTTTTTTCTTTGATAATAAATGTCAAACTCAGTATTTACGCCGACCATTTTTATTCGTCTGGCATAAACATCTGCCCTGTCGCTGAGACCGAAGGTCATAACTTCCCTGTCTATTCCCTCTATTGAGTCCATAGTATTTTTATCATCGTAGTTTGCAACAATTATTCCGTTAGGAGGCACAAGCTCAGCAAATCTCCTAAACGAGTTTTTTACATCATCTAAGTCTTTGAAGAAATCTAAATGATCCTCTTCTATGTCTAAGATAACAGCAACAGTCGGAAAAAACGAAAGGAAAGAGTTGTGATATTCGCAGGACTCAAGTATGATTGTGTCGCCGCTTCCGACTCTGTGTGCAGCTTTGAGTAGAGGCAATGTTCCGCCTATCATGGCGGTCGGGTCTCTTTCTGCCGCTATCATTATGTGAGTACACATGCTTGTTGTTGTGGTTTTACCGTGTGTGCCTGAAATACAGAGGGCATTTTTATAATCTCTCATAATGGCGCCCCAAGCATCTGCTCTCTCGAACACTTTAATTCCGCGTGCTCTTGCTTCAATTAGCTCCGGATTATCATCGTTAGCTGCTGCTGTTCTGATAACAAACTGAGCGTCAGGAGATAGGTTCATTGCAGAGTGCCCTATCCTGACATCTATTCCTATATTTCTCAGATGAGCTGTTTTTTCACTTTCTGTGGAATCTGAGCCTCTCACTTTGAGCCCCATTCCCAAAAGTACCTCGGCAAGCGGTGCCATTGAAACTCCGCCAATTCCGATTAGGTGACCTTTTGTTCCTTCTTTTAGAAAACTCGAAAAATCCGCCATATCTTCTCCATGATTATTATTATTTGACTTGCTATTCTTTATAAAAGCATATTATAATGCAAAACAGTATAATTAACAAGCGGAAATAAGCTGAAAATAGGCTTTTTGAAGGCTGATTTCTGTGAACTTTGAGGTGATTTTTAATGTCTGAGCTGGGTAAGCTCGAAAAAGACTGCATGCTCTGCCGAAGCTGCGAGCTATGCAAGACAAGAAAAAATGTAGTGTTTGGTGAAGGAAAAAAGGACGCTGAGGTTCTTTTTGTCGGTGAGGGTCCGGGAAGTAGCGAGGATGAAATAGGTCTTCCCTTTGTGGGCAGAGCCGGCAAGCTACTTGATACCATGCTTGAGCTTATTGACCTTGACCGTAGCAAGATATATATTACCAATATGGTTAAATGCAGACCGCCCGAAAACAGAGACCCGCTTCCCGCGGAAAAGGATTTATGTAACATTTGGCTTGCCGAGCAGATTAGAATTATTAATCCCAAAATTATTGTATGTTTGGGCAGAATAGCAGCAATGAGATTTTTGGGCAAAGATTTTAAAATCAGCCGTGACCACGGCAAGTTTTATGAGCAGGACGGAGTTTTAATTACGGCGCTATATCACCCTGCCGCTTTGCTTCGAGACCCCAGAAGAAGACCGGAAACGTTCTCCGATTTAAAAGCATTAAAGGCAGAAATTTTGCGTGTTTGCAATAGCACTTATAAAGAGGTAAATTAAGTTCATGATTGAGTTTAAGAAAGTAAAAATACATGATAAAGACTGGGTAGACCCCATTATAAAGGCCGAAAACACCAGAAGTGCGGACTATAACTTTGGCAATATTTATATGTGGGACTCCACATTCAGGCAGAAAATAGCACCTTTCGGCGATAGGCTTCTGATTAAACTAAAATACGAAGACTGTCCCTTTTTTGCATTCCCCATAGGCTCGGGAGATATTCGTCCGGCAATTGATTTTTTGACCGAGTTTACAGCAAAAAAGGGCTATCCGCTCGCTTTCAGAGGTGTTACAGAGGAACATAAAGCACTTTTGGAAGAAGCCTATCCCGGCAGGTTTTCTTTTAAGGAAAACAGAGACAGGTTTGATTATATTTATCTCGCTGAGAAGCTAGCTACTTACAGTGGCAAAAAGCTTCACGCCAAGAGAAATTTTTGCAATAGGTTTGAAAAGACCCGTGACTGGGAATTTTTGAAGCTCACAAGTGAGCACCTGCCGTTTTGTATGAAAATGCTGGGTGAATGGCAGTCGGGCTTTGAGTTTCCTCCGGAGGGGCTTGAAGATGAACACTCAGCCATTATCCGAGGTTTTATGCGCTACAAGACCCTGGGGCTTAAGGGCGGAGTTTTAAAGGCAGATGGGGTTATTATCGGCTTTACTATCGGTGAAATTGTATCAACTGACACTTTTAATGTTCATTTTGAAAAGGCTTTTGCCTCTGTACCCGGAGCTTATCCTATGGTTTGCAGGGAGTTTGTGCGCATGATTATGGCTGATAACCCAAATATTAAATATATTAACCGTGAAGATGACTTGGGCATCCCAAGTCTGCGCACATCTAAACTCAGCTACTATCCTGAGTATCTGCTTAAAAAATATATTGTTACGGAGAAAGATGATGACGGAACAAATTGTGACTTTTAGGCACCCAGAACATCACGAGATTTCTGAGTTAAAAAAGCTCTGGCAGCTTGTCTTTGGGGATACCGATGAATTTTTAGATTCGTTTTTTGATATTATGTTTAAGCCCAAAGAGTGTGTTGCAGCGTTTGTTGACGGCAGTCTTGCAGCTGCCGGCTACTGCTTATCCGGTGCTTTTGCGCTGGAAAAAAGCGTGCACTATATATATTCAATGGCAACTCATCCCGATTACCGCGGCAGAGGTTTAGCTTCTGAAATTGCCTTGAGACTAAAAAATAATGCCTTCCGTGCAGGAGCGTTTGCTGTTGCAACACTACCTGCTACGGAAAGCTTGGTTTCTTGGTATTCAAAGCTGCTTAATATGCAGCCTTCGTTTAAAAAAGGCGGAGCGGGAGTCTGCTATGAGCCTAACTGGCATATATTCGCAGAAGGCATTAGCGGACACTCCGAGGGAACTCCAAGCAGACTACTTGCCTGTTTGCAGGATGATAGCTTCGCTGAAGCTTTTTGTGAGCTGGGCTGGGAATACACTTTTGACTGATATATTTGATATTTTATAATTAATCAGTTTTTGCTGATAATATCCTTTCGTTTTATCCACATAACGCCTAGGACAATGAGTATTAAAAACAGGTTTACCCCCACACAGATGAGCATTTCCTTTGAAAACAGCCGAAGCTTGTTTCCCAGAACTGTATACATCGTCATTGCAGGTATTATCCCCAACACACTGGCTGTTACATAGGGTATATACGGAGCTTTTATGCTGCCGAAATATAGAGCTATTATATCCCCGGGTAAACATAGTATTCTAAGAACAAGGTTAGAGATAAAAACATTGTTACCGAATATTTTGTTTATCTTCATAATTTTAGGATTCTGAGCAAACTTGTTATGGAGCAAAACTCCGTCAGATAATCTGCCCGAAATGTACGGCACGGTCACACAGGATATAGTGCCGAGAGTATTTATTATTAGAGCTTCTTTCATGTCAAATGCCAAACCGACACCCGAAGCTACAACTGCAAATGGTATAAAAACTGTTTGGCTTTTTATGCCGTAAATAATAATTACTAAAACCGCAGCAAGTAGCTTGTTTTGAGGATGGAACTTCATAACTTGCTCAGCTGTTATTGTGCCGTTTATCAGCATAAAAACTATCGAAGCTATTGCCATTACAGCCATAATCGCAATAGGAACATAATGTCTGTATTTCTTTTGTGCTGCCGGATTTATGCCGGAATTAATGGTGTTTTTTTGTCTTACTCTCTTCATGTAAATCTCCGCTTAAGATTATAAAATGCTCTCCGCAGCCGAAGCGAAACATCGCTTTAGCTGCGGTTTTGTATATTTTGCAGGCAGCTATTATCAGTCTTTATGCCTAACCTGCAAAAAATGTTTTTATCTTCTCAATGAGACCCGGCTTCGGGTGCTCGGTTATTATTCGGTGATAGTCGCTGAGCATCTGCGGCACAACAACACTCCAGCTTTTATATACATCATTATAGGCAGCTTCGCAGATTTTCTCATGCTCAATTGGATTGCTCATTATTTCTAAAAGCTTATTTGCATATGAAACGCTGTCGTTATCCGAAAAATACCCGCTGACGCCGTCTTTTGCTGTTGAAGATGTTACTGCACCATGCAAAAACAGTGTCGGTGTTGCCTGGGATGCCGCCTCAATTTGGACTAAAGAGTTTGCATCATAAAGTGACGGGAACGCGAAAACATCAGAACGAGAGTACATTGCGGCAAGCTCATCCCGCTCTGTAATCCTGCCGGTAAATAGCACATTCTCAAATATGCCGAGAGTTTCGACATATTCTTTAAGCTCTTCCTCATCCGGACCCGAGCCTACATATACCAGTCTAAACTTTTTGTCTGTTAGCTTTTTGAGCTCCGCTGCCGCATCTGCCAAGAAAAACACATTTTTCTGTCTTATTAGTCTGCCTACAAAGAGAAATACATTTTCATCTTCTGCAAAACCATACTTCTCATTTATTTGAGCTCCGGCAGCTGCCGGGTCAGAAACCGGCAGCATATCAGTTGCGTTATATCTGACCTTCGGCTCTTTTTTACCGCCATAGGATTTATATACATCTCCGACAGCAGAATTCGGCACCCAGACCTCATCTGCTGAGTCAAATACTGTGATTAGTGCGTCTTTTGCCAGTTCAACAAGCGGGTTTAGCTTTAGTGCACGCTTGAAATCGGTTTCAAACTGCGAGTGCATGGTTGCAACTGCCGGAATTCTGTGCTGCCTTGCATATCGCATACCGGAAATCCCTACTGTAAACGGAGAATTTATATGTACTATATCAAGGTCAGCGTGGCGCAGCTCTTCCCAAAAATCAATATCAAGGCTCGGAACGGCAAGCGCGTAGTCTGCAACCTTTATCGGAAGTGATGTGCATCTGACAATTTTATATTCAGAGGTATCCTCATAGCTTTTATCTACAACAGTAGTAAATACTGTTACATCGGCATGCTTTGATAAATACTTAGCGTAATTATCAACACATACAATAACGCCGTCTATCATTGGGAAATATGTGTCGACAAAAATCCCTATTTTTAGCCTGTCTTTACTCAAATCGGCATCGCACCGCCCTTTCAGCTCCAAAGATTATGTGGATAAACCCCTTCGGAAATCAGATTTAATATGGCCTTTACAACCTCAGGTTTATCTTCCTTGTAGGTTACCCCGTGCCACTCATCTCGGCTCTGCATGACTTTCACCGTGCAGGTTCCTTCTCTTAGCATCTCCCCTACTACATTGGGTATGTACATCTCATCATTCGGGTTTAGTTTGAGTGCTTCATTAATAAAAATCGGGAACTTTTCTTCAAGCACATCAAAAAGTGCCGGAGTAAAACCCCAGAAGTTCATTGAAACCGGTGTGTTTTCCGGAATTGGAATCAGTGTCTCGCCCTTGTCTGTGCTGTAGGCAGGTCCATTTTCTGTGTTTACAACATAGGTTCTCTCTACAATGTTAGAAAGGCTATCGCCTTCACACACACAGACGCCACGGGCAACAGAGCCCTTATCTGTTACAGTTTTGCCGAGCATGTAGCTGACCATAAAAAACTGCATCGGTCTTTTGTTCACTTCAACCTCGGATAGCTGTTTATATATCTGCTCAAATGCACTTGGTCCGTAATAGTCATCTGCATTAATTATTGCAAACGGACCTTCTACCTTGTCTCTGCAGCAAAGCACTGCGTGCCCTGTTCCCCAAGGTTTTTTCCT
Organism: Oscillospiraceae bacterium; assembly: GCA_012513005.1. GTDB lineage: Bacteria > Bacillota > Clostridia > Oscillospirales > Oscillospiraceae > Scatomorpha. Next base: position 18,950 of record JAAZCZ010000060.1, read on the forward strand.
TTCCGGTGAAATTACATAGCCTTCGGGTAAATATTTATTAGCTTCCTGAAAAGCATATAAGACTTCCATATGCTCTTCTACTCTCTTGCCGACAGAATTTTGAAATGCCTCTGCCATATGCGGAGCAATAAGAAAAACAACCTTTTTAAAGCCGGCTCTTTTTGCATCATAAATCGAGTAATCAATGATAATTTCGCCGTTGGGTCCTATGGGATCGATTTGCTTAAGTCCACCGTAGCGGCTGCCCATCCCGGCTGCCAGAATGATTAATGTAGGCTCGTTCATATTAGTCTCCCTTTCATTATAAAACAGGTTTATGCGTCCGGATATCCGTTTGGATTTAGAACCTGGAAATTCCATCCGTCTCTGCACATGTCTTCGATATCGAGCTCGGCTTTCCAGCCGAGTTTTTCGAAAGCAAGGCTTGTATCGGCATAGCAGGCGTCTATGTCTCCGCCTCTTCTGGGTGCTATTTTATAGGGAATTTCGTGACCGCAGGCTTTTTCAAAGGCTGAAATGACTTCTAATACCGAATATCCTCTGCCTGTGCCGAGGTTATATGTGAATATGCCGCTTTCCTCAAATAGCTGGTCTAAGGCAAAAAGATGTCCTTTGGCAAGATCCACTACGTGGATGTAATCACGAACTCCGGTGCCGTCTTCAGTGCTGTAGTCGTTGCCGTAGACATTTACATGGGGCAATTTCCCGCCTGCTACCTTAGCGACATATGGAAAGAGGTTATTTGGAATGCCGTTTGGGTCTTCCCCTATTAGCCCTGACGGGTGCGCCCCTATCGGGTTAAAATACCTAAGCAGAGAAAATGAAAAGCTCTTGTCTGCTGCCTGTACATCTTTCATTATGTTCTCTATTATAAGCTTTGTCGCCCCGTAGGGGTTTGTTGTCTGAACCGGAAAATCCTCGACTATAGGTAGCGCGTGTGGGTTTCCGTAGACTGTTGCGCTGGAGCTAAACACCATTTTGCCTACTCCGAATTTAGCCATTGAATTGAGTAGGTTAATTGAAGAAAATAGATTGTTTTCATAATATTTTAGGGGTATAGTTACCGATTCTCCGACAGCCTTTAAGCCGGCAAAGTGTATAACAGCATCTATGTCGCCTTTTTTGAACAGGCTGTCAGTTGCGTATTTGTCTCTTAAATCGCAGTATTCAAATTCAACAGAGCCCGGGCAAAGCTGTCTTGTGCGGTTTAGCGCCTCAGGCTTGCTGTTTGAGTAGTTATCTGCTATTAAGACATCATAGCCTGCATGGGATAGTTCTACCACAGTATGGCTCCCTATGTAGCCTGTGCCGCCGGTTACGAGTATTTTCATGTTACACCTCTAAATTGCAAAAATTATTGCTCTACGACGAGCTTAAATCTCTGTTTGCCGGTAAAATATTTTTCTATACTTTTATCTACATGTAGTGTTGCAAGAGTAGTTGAGCTCAAAAGCGGTGACCAGTCATCTATTCCTTTGCATTTAATAAACCACATATCGGTAGCGTGCGTGCGTTCTATGTCTTTTAGCGTGTTAAAAATGCAGTTTTCAAAACGAAGCTCACGCAGCGCTTTGCCGTCCATAATATCAAAAATATCTCCCCGCAGATCGCAGTCGTAAAACTCTGCAACAATTAGTTTCCCTGGAAGTAAGATCGGCTTTAAGGTTGCAAGATTACATTTGGAAACTCTAAGCTTCGACAAAAACGGCAGAGTTTTAAGGTCTGTAAGTTTAGCGGGCTCTGAGTTTAAGAGCAGCAGGGTTTTAAGCTTATAGCATTCCGCTAAATTACCAATCTCAATTATCTGATTGTTATCTGCATTGAGTTCTATAAGCCCCTGAATTTTGCCAATGCCATCTAATGACTTAAGCCTGTTGTTTGAAATATCCAAGTCGAGTATCTTGCACTGTGGCAGGGATTCGAGTGAGTTTATACTCTGGAATGAAAGCTGGAGTGTCTTAAGATTCGGAAGGTATTTTATATCACCAAGATCGCTGATGCTGCCACGTTTTATTGTTTGAGCGTCCCCGGCTGAGTCTTTTGCTTCGGCTTCAAAGCTGCTTGGGTTTGCCGTTATGGCATCAAATCTTGATGTCATACTTGCCTGTTCACCGCGTATATAAAGCTCGGTCACATTGCTCAGGTCGGAGACGAGCAGCTTGCCTTCAGGTTTTTTAATAAAATCCCTGACAGCTTTTTCAATTATCGGGTTTTTAAACTTAGCCTCAGTTTCCGGTGCCAATGTTTTAATCGGAAATTCGATTCTCAGAAACCTGTTATAAAGCCTGCCTGTGACACCCGTTGCCCTGCCCGTGATCCAAAAGCCTACGCTGCCTGCAACAAGAAGCAGAAGTATTGAAAGAACGATTATTAGTGTCTTTTTAGATTTTTTTCTCTTTTCTTTTTGGACACCGGATTTGCTTTTTTCAAGTATAGAGCCTTTCTCTTTTTCTTCATTAATTATCTGTGCACGGTAAGAATTGGCTTCTCCGGCCTTTTTATCATCTGCTTCAGCGATTTTAAGTTCTTCGGGTTTTGCGACACCGAAGTCCTCTGAATATAGCAAAGGTGCTTCATACAGCTTCATGAAGAAGTGATTGTCATTAGGGAAAGTGTATTTCATCAGTGCCCATATTCCGCCTATTTGAAGGTCCATACCCGGGGTGAGCTCTGTGGGCGAGAGGAAAATATTAATCAGCTTTTTTCTTTTCTGGACTGCAAAGTTCATTTCTCTTTTGCAGTTTTCGGATGCCATATAAGAGTTTGAAATAAACCCGAGAACCAAGGACGCCCTTGTCAGGTGGTCTGCAATACATTCAGTCCACATACTGCCGGCTTCTATGCCCTCATCGTACCAAACACGAAAGCCGCACTTGTTCATATCTGCTATAATTGGCATCACCTGGCTACTGTCAGCGTGTGCATAGCTTATGAATACAAACGGCTCTTCTCCTTCATAGGGTTTAAAATAGTAATTATTGTCCAAGTTCTATTAGTCCCCCTCCCCTATACTGACCTTTTTATTTTATATTAATCCGACGCAAAATTCAACCTATGATTAAATTATAAATATAACACTGCAGGGCTTGCAAAATAGTGCCAGCCCTGCATTTTACGTCATTTTTGGATTTTTAAATGATATTATCAGTCCATGTCCTTTTCGGATTTGACTTTTAAAATCTGACCTGTTACAGCATTGATCTGATACTCGTAC